>DATFJJ010000078.1:0-5850 GCA_035269245.1 Wenzhouxiangellaceae bacterium
CGGGCGCGATCGTTCGCCCTCGATATGGCAGACACTGCTGTTCGAGCGGCTGGCCGGCGACGCGTTATCGCGTCTGCCGCCGACAGACCCGTTCACGGCCCGGCTGGCCGGCCCCGACCTGGACGCGGCGCGACTGGGAGAAGTTTCGCCGCTGTGGATGATCGAGCGCGATGCCGATCGACCCGGCGCGCGGGTGCGGGTGGCCATGGCGCTGGACAACGGTACCGGGCGTCCGCCGCTGCTGGTGCTTGAGCGCGATGCCGACGCGATGCTGCTGCTGGCCAGCGATGCGGTGTTGCGCCTGGCCGGCGTCAGCCTGGCCGTATTCGCGACCGTGGCCGCGCTGCTGCTGGCGTTCGCCTGGCGGCTGTCTTCCCGCATTCGGCGATTGCAGCGCAGCACCGAAGCTGCGGTGGCCGATGACGGCAAAGTCGTGGCCGCGCCGAAAGAGCTCGGCGGGCGCGACGAAATCGCGGCGCTTTCGGCCAGCATGTCGTCATTGCTGGATCGGCTGCGCGTGCACCAGCAATACCTGGGCACGCTCGCCGATCGCCTGTCTCACGAGCTGCGCACACCGCTGACCATGATCGGGTCGTCGCTGGATAACCTGGCCGACCAGCTCGGTAGCGACGGTGCCTTCGATCACGACCAGGCCATGCTCTACCTGGAACGTGCCGGGCTGGGCAACCGGCGGCTGAACCGGATTTTCGGGGCCATGAGCCAGGCCGCCCGACTCGAGGAAGCGCTGATCGACGAGCCGTTCGAGACATTCGACCTGGCCGCACTGGCAGCGGACTACTGCGCCGCGCGCCGCGACGCTTGTGCCGATCATGAACTGAAGTTCGAAGATTCGCGGCAGCCGGTGCCCATCCAGGGCTCGCCGGACCTGATCGCCCAGCTTCTGGACAAGCTGGTCGACAACGCGCTGGATTTCGCTCCGGCGGGCAGCTCGATTCGGGTTCGCGTGCGGCAGATCGGCGACCGGTCGCGGCTGGAGGTGGAAAATGAAGGCCCGGCCATAGATCCGGCCACGGCAGGCGAATTGTTCGAGCCCATGGTATCGCTGAAGCGGGGGGCGAATCGCCGATCCAGCGGGGACGAGCCGCATCTCGGCTTGGGGCTTTTCATCGTTCGCCTGATCGCCAGGCGCCACGGAGGCCGCGCGTTTGCCCGGCCCATTCCGGCAGGCAGCCGTTTCTGCGTCGAGTTTCCCGTACGAGCGGGTCGGGCGCCGCGAGACTAAAGCGGCTGCCGAATGCATTTTTTTTATCGGGAGCCGGATATCGCTTGCAGCGCTTCCCGGAAGCCGAAAGTTCTGTGTATGGCGAATCCTGGTTGCGCTTAGTTGTAGACCAGCGTTGCCTGGTCGATGGCCTCGACGCCGGACATCGCCGCCAGCAGCTCGGCGCAGGGCTTGACCCGCCAGCCGGCGCCGAGCCGCAGCGTGGCCTCGGCGCGGCCGTTGACGTAGTCGATGATCACCGGCGTCTCGCCGTTGCGGTAAGGGCGCAACGTCGCGGCCAGTTGTTCGTCGATGTCGGTGGGCTGGCACGACGGGCGCAGTTTGATGTGGACATGCCGGGCGAAGCGCTGACGGGCCTGGTCCAGGCCCAGCACCTGTTCGGCCACCATCCGGTAGCCGCCGTTGAAGTCGTCGATCTCGACCTTGCCGCTGGCAACGATGATCTCGTCGGACACCAGCAGATCGGCGCAGTCGGCCAGGGTGCGATCGAATACCGCCACCTCCACGCGGCCGCTGCCGTCGTCGATGGCGACGAACGCACCCTTGCCGGGGCGCCTGCGCATGGTCACGATCAGGCCGGCCAGCGTCATCGGCAGGCCGGGCCGCCGGCCGCGGGCCGGCTCGGCGTCGCCGAAGCGATTTCCGATGTCGCCGAGGCGGCAGGTGGTGAAACCGCCCACTTCATCGACCAGGTCGTCCATCGGGTGTCCGCTGAGATAAAGCCCGAGGGTTTCGCGCTCGGCGCGGAGTCTTTGGCGAGAGGTCCAGTCGGCCGCTTCGGGCAGGGGGTCGTCCTGCGGCGTAGTGCTGCTGTCGCCGGCCGGTGCACCGAACAGGCTGGCCTGGCCGGCCGCGGAGTCGGCCTGGTGCCGTTCGGCCGAAGACCAGGCGTCGGGCAGGGCCTGCAGCAGCGCCGAGCGATTGGCGTGGATGGAATCCAGAGCGCCTGCGCGCACCAGCGTCTCCATGGTCTTGCGCGTCATCCGTGCCAGCTCGACTTCGCGCAGCATCGCGCCCAGCGATTCGAAACGGCCGAGCCTGTCGCGCGCGGCCAGTATCGCTTCTATGGCCCCTTCGCCGACGCCCTTGATCGCGCCGAGACCATATCGGATCACGCCGTCCTCGACCTCGAACCGCCACTGCGAGTGATTCACGTCGGGCGGCCGCACCTCCAGCTGCATGGCGCGGCAATCCTCGATCAGGTTGGCGATCTTGTCGGTCTTGTCGAGATCGGCCGACAGCACCGCGGCCATGAACTCGGCCGGATAGTGCGCCTTCAGCCAGGCGGTGTGGTAGGCGACCAGCGCATAGGCCACCGAATGTGACTTGTTGAAGCCGTAGCCGGCAAAGGTTTCGATCAGCCCGAACAGGTGCTCGGCCTCGTCGGCCCTGAGACCCTGGCCGGCGGCGCCCTCGACGAAAATGGCGCGCTGCTGGGCCATCAGATCGCGGTCCTTCTTGCCCATGGCACGTCTGAGAAGATCGGCTGCGCCCAGCGTATAGCCGCCGACCACCTGGGCGATCTGCATGACCTGTTCCTGGTAAAGGATCACGCCGTAGGTGGGCTTCAGAATCGGCTCGGTGAGCGGGTGCGGGTAATCCACCCTCGCGCGACCGTGCTTGCGCTCGACATAATCGTCGACCATCCCGGCGTCCAGCGGCCCGGGCCGGAACAGCGCCACGGCCGCGACGATGTCGTCGAAGCTGTCCGGCACGAGTTTTCGCAACAAGTCCTTCATGCCGCGCGATTCGAGCTGGAACACCGCCGTCGTATGGGCCTTCTGCAACAGCTTGAAAGTGTCGACATCGTCCAGCGGCAGGTCATCCAGCGTGACCGGATCGAGGTCTTCGTCCTGGCGCTGGCGGTTGACCGACTTCAGCGCCCAGTCGATGATGGTCAGGTTTCGCAGACCAAGGAAGTCGAACTTGACCAGGCCCACGGCCTCGACGTCGTTCTTGTCGAATTGGGTCACCACCGAGCCGGTCCGCGGATCGGTGTAGAGCGGCGCGAAATCGGTCAGCGGGCCCGGGGCGATGACCACGCCGCCGGCGTGCTTGCCGGCGTTTCGCGCCACGCCCTCGAGCTGCAGCGCCAGCTCCATGATGCTGCGCGTGTCGTCTTCGCTGTCGAAGCGCTGCTTGAGTTCCGGCTCCTGCTTCAGGGCCTTTTTAAGCGTGATGTCGAGCTGCAGCGGAATGAGTTTCGCGATCGAATCGACGAAACCGTAGTTGTAGCCCAGTACGCGGCCGCAGTCACGCACCGCGGCCTTGGCCGCCAGCGTGCCGTAGGTGATGATCTGGCTTACCCGGTCGCGCCCGTAGTGTTCGGCCACATAGTCGATGACCCGGTCGCGACCCTCCACGCAGAAGTCGATATCGAAATCGGGCATGGACACGCGTTCGGGATTCAGGAAGCGCTCGAACAACAGGTCGTATCTGAGCGGGTCCGGATCGGTGATGCCGATGCACCAGGCCACCAGCGAGCCGGCCCCGGAACCGCGCCCCGGACCGACCGGCACATCATTGTTGCGAGCCCAGGCGATGAAGTCGGCAACAATGAGAAAGTAGCCCGAAAACCCCATTGAAACAATTACTTCGAGCTCATTCTTTACACGCTCTCGATAGTCTTCTTCGGTGTGGTCGTTGGCCGGGCCGTAGCGCTCCAGCCGCGCTTTCAGGCCTTCCTGCGTCTTGCGCCTGAGGAAATCGTCGGCGGTTTCGCCCTCCGGCACCGGAAACTCCGGCAGCACGTACTCCCCCATCTTCAGGTCGAGATTCAGCCGCTTGGCCAGTTCGACGGTGTTGTCCAGCGCAACCGGAAGGTCGGAGAAGAGTTCTTCCATCTGGGCCGGGGATTTGAGGTATTGCTGGTCGACGAAATCGTGCGGACGGTGCTTGTCGTCGAGAAGCCGGCTCTGGTGAATGCAGACCCGGGCTTCGTGGGCCAGGAACTGGTCGGCGGCCGGGAAGCGAACGTCGTTGGTCGCCACCACCGGCAGCTCGAGCTCGCTGGCCAGCGCAAGCAGTCCGTTCTCGGCGCGGGTCTCGGCGCTGCGGCCGGTGCGCTGGAGCTCGATGTAGAGCCGGTCGGGAAATTCCTTGCACCACGCCACCAGGCGGCGGCGCGCTTCCTCGAAATGGCCGCTGACCAGCGCCTGGCCGACGTCGGAGCTCCAGCCCAGCAGCACGATCAGTCCGTCGCAGGCGCCGTGCAGCCACTCGAAGCGGATACGCGGCTGACCCTGGACGCGACCCTCGATGAAGCTTTTCGAAATCAGCCGGCACAGGTTCAGATAGCCTGTGCGGTCCTGCACCAGCAGTGTGGCGGTGGAAAACTCGACTTCGTTGGCCGGGTTGGTCAATCGAACGTCGCTGCCCACCAGCGGCTTGACACCCTTGGCGTGCGCGCTCTTGATGAACTTGACCAGCCCGAACAGGTTGTGCCAGTCGGTAATCGCCAGCGCCGGCATTTCCAGCTCGCGCGTCCGGGCGGCCAACGCGGCGGGCGTGGCCAGTCCGTCTTCCAGGCTGTACTGGGAATGGACCCGCAGGTGGACAAATGGTCGAGCAGAGGTTTGCGGGGTGTCGGGCATGACCTGAAATTATAGCGCCGGAACGGATTCGCCGCCGAGGCCGGGAGGGGCGAAAAAAGGCGATTCGAGGCTTGCCAGAAGCCTCCGTACTGGTATAATAACCGGCTTGGTTTAGGGCGATTAGCTCAGTTGGTTAGAGCGCTGTCTTGACATGGCAGAGGTCACTAGTTCGAATCTAGTATCGCCCACCAAATTTTCCCTTCAGAATTCCTCAGGCACTTCCCGTGCGGCGCCGTGCGCTGCTCGGAATCCTCGAGTACTCATTTGTACGCTGCGGTTCCTGCGCTGCGCGCGACGCCACACGGAAAGTGCCTGAGAAATCCTGAAGGGAAAATTTACCATTCGGGCAGCAGGTAACCAATCGATCCGCGCAAAGGCGCCGTGGGCTGCTCGGAATTCTCATTTATCGGTCAAGCAGGAACGTGGAACCGTGCGTCGGCGCTTCGCGCGACTGCGGCGGGTGTTGGGCGTGTTTGCGCCGGCGCGCTTGCGTAGCCTGGATAAGCGCGTAGCGCGCATCCGGGGCGATGATTGTTCGGGCAAGGGCTCGGCGCCGAGGAAGGAATTCGCCGCTTTCGCATCCTTCCTGGCGCGCGGGGGAGGGCCGGGGCGGGGCGGTTTTCGGTATACACTTGCTTTCGAGTGGCGGTTGTTGATTGATTGGCGAACGGGATTTTCGATTTCTTTCCGCATTCATTCGGTTTCGCCCCTCGTCGTCCGGCGTCCCGGGGTGAATCGATGACTCGATTCTTCAGGCCGCACCGGCCTTTTCCATTGCTGCGGCCCGCATGGAGTTCTGCCATTAAACTCGTTCATCTCACGCTGTGGTTGATCCTGCTTCTTTTCGCGCTGCCGGCGCAGGCGGTTCGGCTGGCCCAGGGCGAGGCGGGGCAGGTCGCGATACTTCCGCTTTACAACACGCTTGGCGGGCTGGATACGCTGATCAAGATTTCCAACGGCCCGGAATATTCGGCGGTGCGCGTCCAGTTCCGGGGTCCGGACGGCGAGGCGACC
>DATFJJ010000079.1:0-2088 GCA_035269245.1 Wenzhouxiangellaceae bacterium
CTGCGCGCCAGCCTCTACAACGCGCTGGGCATGGACGCCGTCGACGACCTGGTGGAATTCATGCGCGAATTCGAGCGCAAGCACGGTTGAAGGCAGAAGGGCAAAGGCTTCCTCGCGCACAGGCGCAGAGTCGCAGAGAAAGGCTCGAGCACAGACTCGAGACGGTAGCGTAGCCTGGAGAAGTCCGCATTCGGGCGGCGCAGGCGGAAAAATCCCGATTTGCCTTTCCCATTTTCCCCTTTCACCTTTCACCTTTCACCTCCGCGCGAGCTTGGCTCTTGTTTTTAAATATCGGGTTGCCGATCGACGTATGATCTATCCGTGAGCGAAAACAACCCCGAAAAACTCGATTTGACGGCAATCCGCAAGCGCATCGACGCGCTGGATGCCGAGATCCAGCGCCTGATCGGCGAGCGCGCGCAGCTGGCGCTGGACGTGCGCTCCAGCAAGGGCGCGCTGGAAGGCGGGGCCGAGTACTACCGCCCCGAGCGCGAGGCCCAGGTGCTGCGCCAGGTGATCGAGCGCAACGACGGGCCGCTGAGCGATTCGGTGATGCTGCGCCTGTTCCGCGAAATCATGTCGGCCTGCCTGGCCCAGCAGGAGCCGATGAAGATCGCCTACCTCGGCCCGGAAGGCACCTTCACCCAGCAGGCGGTCTACCGCCAGTTCGGCCACTCGGTGCAGGCGATCGCGATGGGCACGATCGAAGACGTGTTCCTCCAGGTGCAGGCCGGCGAGGTGGATTTCGGCGTCGTCCCTGTAGAAAATTCATCGCAGGGCATGGTCAGTCACACGCTGGACATGTTCCTGAACGCCGAGGTGACCATCTGCGCAGAGGTCGAGCTGCGCATCCATCAACATTTATTGACGCACGCCAAGTCGCTGGCCGAAATCGAGCGGGTCTACGCCCATTCGCAATCACTGGCCCAGTGCAAGCACTGGCTCAAGGCCAACCTCGACCAGGCCGAGCTCGTGGCCGTGTCCAGCAACGCAGAGGCCGCGCGGCGGGTGCGCAGCTCGCCGGAATCGGCGGCCATTGCCGGCGCCCACGCCGCAGAGGTCTACGGTGTGCCGGTGCTGTTCGGCAATATCGAAGACCACGTCGACAACACCACACGTTTCCTGGTGCTTGGGCGCAAGCTCCTGGAACCGTCGGGTGACGACAAGACCACGCTGCTGGTCGCCGGCGCCGACGGCCCCGGCGCGCTGTTCAAGCTGCTCGAGCCGCTGGCCCGGCACGGGGTCAACATGAACCGCATCGAATCCCGCCCCAGCCGCCAGGGCCGGTGGGACTACGTGTTCTTCATCGACGTCGACGGCCACGTCACCGAGGCCGGCTTGAAGGACGCCATGGTCGAACTCGAAAGCGGCGCCGGCATGGTTCGCGTGCTGGGCTCGTATCCCAGGGCGGTGCTGGGGCGGTTGCCGGAGGGGCAATAGGCAAACACGGTTTCCGGGTTCGGGTTTCCGGTTTACGGAAAAGCTGAAGGCACTATCGCTGGTTGGTTGGCTGGTTGTTGATTGCTGGTTGCTGGTTGCTGGTTGCTGGTTGTTGGTTGTTGGTCCAGAATCGGTTTAAGGTTGGACGGTTTACGCTTTACGCGGACAAACGGGTGGTTGGAACAAAACCTGATCACCAATTCCGGATTCTGAAAAGCCGTGCATCCCCTGTAGGAGCGGCCTCCCGGCCGCGATCGATTCTGCGCGAACTAGCCGCGGCGCCCCCGCCGGACACCACGCCCGGCAACCCGCTGACAGGCGTAGGAGCTTGCCCTGCAAGCGAATCTTTTCCGGAAACCGGAAGCCGGAAACCGCCGTTCTATCTGAACGAAAGCTGCCGCCACGCTTCGTAGAACACGATCGCGGCGGCGTTGGATAAATTCAGACTCCGTCCCTCGTCCCGCTGCGGAATCTTCACCCGATCCTGCGCAGAAAATCTCGCCAGCACCTCGTCGGGCAGCCCGCGGGTCTCCGGGCCAAGAAGCAGCACATCGTCGGCCCGGTACTCGACCCGGTCGTAACGGGTCGCGCCCTTCGTGGTCAGCGCCAGCCAGCGGCGCTGGCCCAGCGCCTCGATCGCTCGCTCCA
>DATFJJ010000080.1:0-11840 GCA_035269245.1 Wenzhouxiangellaceae bacterium
CAGCGAAATCACGATCCAGGCATACCCAAGATGCAGCACCCAGACCAGCGGATCGCGCCAGGCCCGCCAGCCCTGCCATTCGACCAGGCGTGCCAGGTTGGCCAGGGCGGCGACCAGTGCGATGGTGCCGACCACTTGGCGTGGGGCTTCGACAAGCGTGGCTATTGCGAGTCCGATGACCAGGGACAATGCAGCAATGTCCAGCCAGGCGTGCACCTGCACGGCTTCGGCCTCGAGGCCTCGTCGGGCGAGCCAGTTCCGGGTAAATGCCGGGCCGATACGTCCGCCGATGATGATCATCAGGACCATCACGAGATCCAGCGCCAGAATGTTGGCGCGTTGAGATAAAGCGTCGAAACCCTGCATCAGGTTGGTTGCAAACAGTGCTGCAAGCACGGCAACGACCAGCAGGTTGCGCCGATTCCCCGTTTTCAGAATGGGCCAGCCCACGGCTACTGCCAGCGCCGGCAGAAACGCCAGGTCCACGGTTCGTGCAATCTGACTCGCGGTGCCGCCGGCGCCTGTATCGGTGATCCAGAAACCGAGCCTGCCGGCCAGCCACAGCAGCCAGAGCAATAACAGGAACGTGCCGTGCAACTGCCGCGTGCCGGTCCACTTCGGTACCGCCGTCAGCAGAAAACCGGCGATTGCGGCGGCGACCACTCCGTGAATCATTTCGTGGGCATGCCAGTTGTTGGGTTGCGACCCGGCCATCGTCCAGCCGAAAGTGAACACGCCGATCCAGGCGATCATCAGCACGATGGCGTACAGCGCGCACGAGGAGAAGAACGGCCGAAAGCCCGCGGCAAAGACAGTCTTGTATATTTTCATAGCTCCGATTCGGATGGCTGGGGGCGCGAAACCAGATACCCCGAAACCGTCGTGAACACGATGGCCAGTGCTATCAGGACGGGCGGCTGCGCACCAGCCAGCCAAAGTCCCAGCCAGCTTGCGCCCATCATGCAGCAGGCCAGCCACTTCGACCGGGCGGACACCGCACGCTGCGCCTGCCAGGCCTGCACGGAAGGGCCGAAGCGAGGATGGGTGAGAATTCTCTGGTGCCATTCCGGTGCGCCGCGCGCCGATGCCCACAGCGCGACCAGGAGGAAAGGCGTGGTCGGCAACAACGGCAGCAAAAGGCCCAATGCACCTGCGCCCAGCGCCGACACGGCCAGCACTCTGTAAAGAAGAACCGATGTGGGGTGGAGTTTCATGCTGGTTGCAATCATGCCAGACGACCTGGGAAACTTAAGGTGTAAATAAGATACATATTATGGCTGTTGGACACCAGGCTTGCAACCATGGTGTCCCGATCACTTCTGCAGGCCGCTTTCAAAGCGGCGTATCTTTGCTGCCGGGGTAACGACCAGAACAGGGCAAGACAGTCCACGTGAAGGCGCCAAGACGCCTCGATGGGACTTCGGCAAATCGCGCCCCCATATCCTGCATAATCCCAGGCTGCCCTTTTTTCCACCGAGGTTGCCATGCGCGCCATCCAGATTCATGAATTCGGCGATCCCGCCGCCATCAAGGTCCACCAGGTCGATGATGCCGGGCGGCCCGGCAAGGGACAGGTGCGTCTCGATGTCGCCGGCATCGGCGTCGGCTATTTCGACGGCCTGCTGATTCGAGGCGACTACCAGATCAGGCCCGATCTTCCGTTCATCCCCGGCAGTTCGCTGGCAGGGACCGTGGAATCGGTGGGCGAGGGCGTTGACTATCTCAAGCCGGGTATGCCGGTCGCGGCATTCGCCCTGCACGGCGGCATGGCTGAACGGGTCGTTCTGCCGGCGGCCTCGTGCGCGCCTCTGCCGTCCGGCATGAATCTGCAGGCCGCGGCCAACTTCTTCATTTCGTGGGCCACAAGCCTGTACGGATTGCGCGAGATCGGCGCCGTGAAGAATGGAGAAACCGTGCTGGTGCTGGGTGCGTCGGGCAGCACGGGGACGACGGCCATCGAATGCGCTAAGGCGCTCGGCGCGACGGTTGTCGCGGCGGCGTCCACCGATTCCAAGCGCGAGCACTGCCGCGACCACGGCGCCGATATCGTGGTCGACTATACGTCGCAGGACTGGCGCGACGAGGTCAAGGCGGCGACCGGCGGCAAGGGCGTCGATGCGGTCTACGACCCGGTGGGCGGGTCGCTGGCCGAGTCCGCGCTTCGGCTGCTGGCGCCCGGCGGCCGCTACCTGGTGGTCGGCTTCGTCACCGGCATCGCGAAGATTCCGCTTAATCTGCCGCTGCTCAAGCGCTGCTCCATCCACGGTGTCAACTGGGGCGGGTCGGTCATGGCCGATTCTTCAGTCGTGCCGCCGGTGATCCGAACGCTGGTGGAGTGGACGCTGGCCGGAAAGATCGATCCGACGCCGACCAGCGTGTATCCGCTGGAGCAGGCCGGCGAAGCGTTCGCTGCATTGTTCGACCGAAAATCGCTCGGCGGTATCGTGATCACGCCTTGAACCGACCCGCGGCGTCTTGACTGACGCCGCGGGTCGCCGTTCACGGAAACAGAAACTGCGGTATGCGATTCTGAGTTGATAATGCGTTGGTAAACACTGCAGCCAGTGGTGGATCAGCGCAACCTTTTATCCCGAATTTCCAATTGACAAGAACACATGGAGACCGTGTCATGAACAAGTCCATTCTCTGGTTGGCCGCGCTGGTCGTGCCGGCCATGTTCCAGGCCGCGCAGGCTCAGGAAGTCGATCGCCGCACTGCCAATTCCGGCAACGTCGTGCTCGAGGACGTGCCCGAAATTCCTGCCGATATCGGCCAGGCGCTGGAGCGCTACCAGAACGTCCGCTCGGCCGGACTTGCCGGCTGGAGCGCCGACGGCGAGGCTATTTATATCGAGACCCGATTTGCCGAGGTCAGCCAGCTTCACCGGGTCGATGAGCCGGGCGGCATGCGTCGGCAACTGACCTGGTTCGACGAGCCTGTCGGTCAGGTCGCCCGTCGCCCGGGTCACGAGACCATTGCGTTCACCATGGATGAAGGCGGCAGCGAGTTTGCGCAGATCTATCTGTTCGATCCGGCCGACGGCAGCCACCGGATGATCAGCGACGGCGAATCCCGCAACGGCGGCCTGCAGTGGTCCGACGACGGCCGTTTCCTGGCATTCCAGTCAACGCGCCGCAACGGACGGTCGAACGACGTCTGGATGTTCGATATGGAGCAGGGTGCTGAAGCGGAAATGGTGCTGGAAGCGCCCGACGGCAGCTGGTGGGGCCCGGTGGATTTCGCGCCGGACAACGGCAAGCTGCTGGTTGTGCAGTACATCAGCATCAACGATTCGCGCATCCATATTGTCGATCTCGACTCCGGCGACGTTGAGCGGGTCGCCGGCAGCGAAGAAAACCCGTCGCGAAATCTCCCATACGCGTTTTCGGCCGACGGCAGCGGAATCTTTCTAGGCACCGACGCGGGCAGCGAATTCAACAAGCTGGCCTACCTGGAACTCGGCAGCGATGCCGGACCGGAGATCATCACGGACAAAATCGACTGGTCGGTCGACGGTCTGGCCCTCAACCATGCTCGCAACGCGGGCGTTTTCGCCACCAACGAGGGCGGCATTACACGTATGTACCGGTTCGACCCGGCAGAGCGCAGTTACAGCGCCATGGACCAGCTTCCGCAGGGTGTGATCGGCGGCGCCGAGTTCAGTCCGGACGACAGCCGGCTGGCCCTGGTTGTCAACAACGCCCGCTCGCCCAGCGACGTTCACGTGATGGACTGGGCAACCGGTGACCTGGTGCGCTGGACGTTCAGCGAAGTCGGCGGGCTCGACCCTGAAGGCTTCGTAATGCCGGAACTCATCGAGTACCCGACTTTCGACAAGGTCGGCGACGGGCAGCGAACGATCCCTGCATTCGTCTATCGCCCGCCGGGTCCCGGCCCGCATCCGGTGATCATTTCGATTCACGGCGGCCCCGAGAGCCAGGCGCGGCCGACCTTCAGTTCCACCTACCAGCTCTGGATCGATCGCCTGGGCGCCGCTGTAGTGGTGCCCAACGTTCGGGGCTCGTCAGGCTACGGCAAGACCTATCTGCAGCTGGACAACGGGTTCCGCCGCGAGGACTCGGTGCGCGATATCGGCGCGCTGCTGGACTGGATCGTCGAACAGCCCGGCCTCGACGAGGAACGTGTGGCGGTCTACGGCGGCAGCTACGGCGGCTATATGGTGCTGGCCAGCGCGGTTCACTACAGCGATCGTCTGCAGGCCGCAGTCGACATCGTCGGCATCAGCAATTTCGTGACCTTCCTGGAAAACACCCAGGACTACCGACGTGACCTCAGGCGGGTGGAATACGGCGACGAGCGCGATCCCGAAATGCGGGCGCACCTGCAGAAGATCAGCCCGCTGAACAACGTGCGCGAGATCGACGTACCGATGTTCGTCATGCAGGGTCAGAACGACCCGAGGGTGCCGGTCACCGAGGCCGAGCAGATGGTGCTGGCGCTCAGGAAACAGGGCAATCCCGTTTGGTACATGAATGCACTGAACGAAGGGCACGGCTATCGAAAGAAGGAAAACCGCGACCTGTTCAGCGAAGCCACGATCCTGTTTCTGGAGACCTATTTGCTGAGGTGACCCCCCAGACTTGAACGATTCGACAAGCGGGTGCTGGTGAAATCGCCAGCACCCGCTTCCAGCGATCAGCCTTTCCCGCTCATCAGCGATTTGAGTGTATCTATGGGTACCGGGAACACGATCGTGGAGTTCTTTTCCCCGGCAATATCCGAAAGCGTCTGCAAGTATCGCAACTGGATGGCGTTGGGGCTTTCGGCCAGCTTTTCGGCCGCCTCGACCAGTTTCTGTGCGGCCTGCTGCTCGCCTTCGGCATGAATCACCTTGGCGCGTCGCTGCCGCTCGGCCTCGGCCTGCTTGGCAATCGACCGGATCATCGACTCGTCCAGATCGACGTGCTTGATCTCTACGTTGTTCACCTTCACACCCCAGGCGTCGGTCTGGCGGTCGAGAATCTCCTGGATGTCTTCGTTGAGCTTGTCGCGTTCGGCCAGCATCTCGTCGAGCTCGTGCTTGCCCAGCACCGATCGAAGCGTGGTCTGCGCCAGCTGGTTGGTTGCGTCCATGAACCGTTCGACGTTGATCGTGGCCTTTTCCGGATCGACGACCCGGTAGTACACGACCGCATTCACCTTGACCGAAACGTTGTCGTAGGAAATCACGTCCTGGGTGGGCACGTCCATGACGATCACGCGCAGATCGACGCGCACCATCTGCTGAATGAACGGGATCACGATGATCAGTCCCGGTCCCTTGACCTTGTCGAAGCGGCCCAGCGTGAAGATGACGCCGCGCTCGTATTCGCGCAGGATCTTGATGGTGTTGGCCAGCAACAGCACCAGCACAACGACAATAGTGGTGACAAAATAAAGAAAGTCGACGTTCATTGCGGAACTCCTTTTTCGGTGTTCGAATCTATCTGGCGGATTCGGAGTTGTCGATCGGCTCGACATCCAGCACGAATCCCTGTTCTTCCATATCGATGATTCTGACCTTGTCGCCGGGCGCGATGGGCTGGCTTGATCTTGCGCGCCAGTCCTCTCCCTGCAGATGTACGCGGCCCTCTCCGTTGCTGAAGTCCGAGATGGCCTCGGCTTGCTGGCCCGTAAGTGCTTCGCGCCCGCCCATCCTGGGTTTGCGCATGGAGCGCGCAGCCAGCCAGATGATGGCGCCGAAGATCAGGGCAGAACCGAAGCCCATGCCGGCGATCAGCCCGGTATTCATTTCCAGCCCCGGCACGCCTGAATCGAACAGGATGACAGAGCCGAACATCACCGCGATCACGCCGCCAATGCCCAGGATCCCGAAAGAGGGCACGAACAACTCGACCGCGATCAGCGCCAGACCCAGTGCCATAAGTGCGAGTCCTGCGTAGTTGACCGGCAGGATCTGGAATGCGTACAAGGCCAGCAGCAGACAGATGCCGCCGATAACGCCGGGCACCAGGGCGCCGGGATTGTAGCCTTCGAGAATCAGGCCGTAAATGCCGACCATCAGAAGGATGTAGGCGAGCGTCGGATTGGTGATGATGGCCAGAAGCTCGGTGCGCCAATCGGCCTCGATTTCAATTGTTTCGAGATCTGCAGTGGCGAGCATTCGGGTGCCCTCGTCCATGCGCACTTCGCGCCCGTCGATGGCCGCCAGCAGGTCCGGCAGATGCTCGGCAACTACGTCGATGACATTGCGCTCCAGCGCTTCGGCCGCGGTCAGGCTGACCGCCTCGCGCACGGCGCGCTCGGCCCATTCGGCGTTTCGGCCATGGCGGTTGGCCAGGCCCTTGATGTAGGCCACGGCGTCGTTGACGGCCTTGCGGGTCGAGGCATCGCCGGCGAGGGGTTCTGACGGTTCCGCGGCTTCATCCGTCGCCGTGCCTTGCTCTGCATCCGGCGCTTCCGGCGACGATGTAGATGAATCGGGCTCGCCGCTGCCGGCTTCGCCTTCGAGTGCTTCCCGGGCCCGCTCGATCGGCGTGGCCGGCGGCCCGTCGCCGCCCGAGCCCCCGCCGATCTGCACAGGCGTCGCCGCGCCCAGGTTGGTGGACGGCGCCATCGCGGCGATGTGGCTTGCGTAGAGCATGTAAGTGCCGGCACTGGCCGCACGCGATCCGGGCGGCGCGACCCAGGTGGCCACCGGCACGCTGGACGCCAGGATCTTGCGGATGATGTCGCGCATGGACGCGTCCAGTCCGCCGGGCGTGTTGAGCCTCAGTACCACAAGCTCGGCCTGCTCCGACTCGGCCTGCTCGATGCCGCGGACGATGTAGTCGCGGGTGGCCGGCCCGATTGCATCGTCGACGGTCAGCACGTAGGCCTTGCCGGCGCCTGAGCTCGCCTGTGCCGTTGCATTTGCGGCCAGTACGGCCAAGAACGCGCACAGGAATATTGCAGTTAGGCGCCGCAACGTGGTTTTTTGCAAACCGGTCATGTCATCTCCATCGCTCGGATCGGTCCGTCAATCGATCCGTGAACTTCCCTCGAGATCATAATCGATCGTCGTGACTACGCGGACAAGCTTGATGTGCGGCGAACTCGGATCGCGCTCGGTTATCGTGAAATAACCCTGGCGAGCGGTCCGGATCGCGCCGACCCGGCTGCCGGAATCCTCGGCGAACTGGTTGGCCGCGCGGCGCGCGTCGGCCGTTGCGTCGGCGATCATGCCCGGTTTGATTTGATCCAGCGAGGTAAACAGGAATTCGGCGGCTGAGCCCCAGTTGGGCGTCAGCGGAACGCCCTGGCTGATCAGTTCGGCTGCGTCGCCCATCGCCGAGCGCGCCGATTCGACCTGCGCCGTGCGCAGCGTCAGTGTGCGTTCGGCGACGTAGCGTTCGGCCGGGCGCTGATTGTCATAGCTGTTGAGCCAGCGGTCGGTCACGCGCGGCGGGCTGCGCGTGATTTCCGCGTCCGAAAAACCGTTGAGCTTCAGAAACGCGATCACGGATTCATCGGCACGATCGAGGGCGCGGCGCAACTCTTCGAGATTGGCGCCGGTCAGACTGTAGCCGATAGGCCAGATCGCCAGGTCGGCGGCGACCTCGCGTTCAGCCAGGCCCTTGACTTCGACGTAGCGGTCCGGCGCACCGAACTCGCCGATCGCATAGCTCAGGAGAACACTGGCGATCACCAGCGCGATCGCGATCGGCCAGGCACCGTAACGATCAGGAGAGGTTGCCATGTCAGTTTCCGGTTCGCGCATGCCTACAGCCTACACCGGATTGGGATGTATTCGTCGCGCTGATGAGGGCATCTTGACCAGGTGCGGCGGCTTCCGAAGTTAGAAGTTAGAAGTCAAATTTGAAACTGAAAGCCGCCCGCTACGGGACAGCGGTGAACAAGGCGGGCTTGGCCGGGTAAACTCGAACCCCACCCACGACGGTATGGAATCAATGTGCCTGATCGCATTCCGCTGGCAGCCCGGTGCCGAACGGCCGCTGGTCATGGCCGCCAATCGTGACGAATTCCATGGCCGGCCAACACGGTCGCTGGGCTGGTGGGATTGGCCCGCAGGGCCGTTGGCTGGTCGTGATGAGCAGGCCGGCGGCACCTGGATGGCGGTCGGGCGCCGCGGTCGATTCGCTGCGGTTACCAATTTTCGCGATCCCGAGGCGGCATCCGGCACTCGTTCGCGCGGCGAACTCCCGCTGGCATGGCTGGAATGGAACGGCGCCACCCGCGAGTTTGCGCAAAAAACATACGCGGAGAAAGCCCAATGGGGGCCGTTCAACCTGGTCCTCGGTGATGCCGAAGAATTGTGGGTCGTCGGAACCCACGCCGAACCATTGCCGGTGACGCCCGGCGTGCACGCGCTGTCGAATCATCTGCTCGATACTCCCTGGCCGAAATCCATTCGCGCAGTGCAGCGCATGGAGCACTGGCTCGAAGTCGGGGCGGGCGACGTTGATGGCTTGCTCGACCTGCTCGACGACCGCCAGCCGGCCGACGATCACGAACTGCCCGATACCGGCGTCGGGCGGGAGCTCGAGTCGATGTTGTCGGCCCCGTTCATCGTCAGCGACCGCTACGGCACCCGGTCTTCCAGCGCACTGATCCTGGCGCCCACCATCACCATGGCCGAGCGCACCTTCGATGCAACCGGCAAGAGCAACGGCGAGCGCGTGTTCAGCTGGAAACGACACGCCTGACGCCGCAAACGCGGTGCCTGGTTTCACCGCAGCAGAGGAAACGAAAAAGCCCCGCCATAAGACGGGGCTTTTTCCCAATCGGATCCGCTATAAAGCGGTTTCGATCAGATCGGCGTGACGTTCGCAGCCTGTGGACCCTTGGGGCCATTCTGCAGTTCGAACTCTACCTTCTGGCCTTCGGCGAGCGACTTGAAGCCCGAACCCTGGATCGCGCTGAAATGCACGAAGACATCCGAGCCGCCATCGTCCTGAGAAATAAAGCCAAAGCCTTTGGCGTCGTTAAACCACTTCACGGTACCTGTAACCATTTTCTTTACTACCTTTAAATTTAAACAAGAGTTATCAAAAGCTGACGTCCGGCCGGTAAGCCGGGTAATGCATGGCCGGCGAATTTTCTGGAGGCATCTTCTTCGAGAGATCTGCTACCAAACGTCCACTGCCCTGCTACGCAGCGCTTCCGACTATACGCGCTTTCGCGCACGAATGCGAGCCCCTGATTTATGAATTTTGCGCGACAACCCTAGCGACGGTATGGCCCGTCGTTATTCAACCAGAGGTTCCCGGTTCGCTGTGCGATACTTCGCGGCGCCACCAACTGGAACCGTTGAACCGGAAGTGAAACTGTTTTTCTCCAGCCTGGCTCGTGCCGTTCATCTGTGGATTGCGACGTTCGCCTCACCGTGGACCGAAGGCCGGTCGCTGTCGGGTGCGCTGCTGGTGATACTGGTCTGGCCTTTTTTCTGCGTCCTGCAGCTGCTGCACTGGATCGGGTTTGCTCTGGACGAGATCTTTTTTCGCGGGTGGCGCAGGGTCGAGGTACATCGGCCGTTGTTCGTGCTCGGACCGCCGCGGTCGGGCACGACCCATCTGCATCATGTGTTGTCCATGGACGATCGGACCACGACGTTTCGGACCTGGGAATGCCTGTTCGGGTTGTCGGTGACCGGTCGAATGCTGTTGCTCGGCCTGGGGCACGCCGACCGCCTGATCGGGCGCCCGTTCGGCCGCGTCGGCGGCTGGCTGGGCAGGCGTTTTCTGGCCGGCATGGACGATGTGCATCCATTCGCCATGGATGCGCCGGAAGAGGATTTTCTTGCGCTGATGCCAATCATGCAGTGTTTTGTCCTGGTGGTGGTTTTTCCGCGAGCCGACTGGCTCTGGCGCACCGCTCGCCTGGATACCGATGCCGACGATGCACGACGACGGCGCGTGATGCGGTTTTACCGGGCCTGCGTGCAAAAGCACGTTTACGTGTTCGGGGCCGAGAAGCGGTTTCTGTCGAAGAACGCCTCGTTCTCGGGCATGGCCGAATCACTGCTGGATGTCTTTCCGGACGCACGCATCGTGTCGACCACGCGCGATCCGAAAAAGACCGTACCGTCGCAACTCAGCGCGATCAGGCCGGGTCTGGCCGCGGTGGGCTTCGATCGGATCAGTCCGGCGCTGCGCGACCGTTTCGTCGAGCAGCTGGCGTTCTATTATCTGCACCTGGAGGCCGTCGCACGAGCCCGACCCGACCGAATCGCGGTCATCGACAACGACGAGTTGCGCGACAACCTGGAGGCTGTCGTTCGGGCGTCCTTTGCCGCGCTGGGACTGGACGTATCGCCGCAGTTCGACGAAGCGCTGGCCGAAGCCGGTAGGCGATCGCGCGGGTTCAGCTCGAAGCACGCCTACACGCTGGCGGAATACGGGTTGTCCGAATCAATGATCGAAAAGCGTTTCGATGCCGTTTACCGCAATCGGACGTTCGGCCGAAACCGGGTTGCCGCCACTGATGTCTGAGGCCGCCAACCGTCCCGCAGGCCAGCCGATACGCGTCGCGTTCGTTTCCGATTCGATGCCCGAGCGAAACGGCGTCGGCGCTTACTACGCCGACCTGATCGCCCAGCTCGACGGCAATGGGTTCGCGCCGACCTTCGTCTGTCCCGGCGGGGCGGCCAGCGGCGGATTCCATTTTCCGCTGCCGGGCGACTCGACCCAGCAGGTGTTCGTGCCGTCGCCGCGCGAATTCAAACGAATCATGAAGCGGCTGGAACCGCAGGTCGTCGTGGTCGCCACGCCCGGTCCGTACGGCATGCTCGGCGTGCGCTGGGCACGCAAGCTGGGCGTCCGGCTGATCGTTGGCTTCCACACCGACTATGCCGGCGTGACCGACCTATATCAGCGCTCGGTGCTGCGGGTATTCAGCCGCGGCTATTTCCGCATCGTCGACCGGCTGATGTTCAGGTACGCAGACTACGTGCTGGCCAATTCGGCGCAGATGATCGAGCAGGCCGAATCAATGGGCGCGCGAAAGGTCAGCCGGATCGGCACGCTGTTGCCCAGGTCGGTGCTCGAGACGTCGCAGGTGCCGCCGAGGGCAACGTTCCGGCAGATTCTGTTCGCCGGACGGCTGGCGATGGAGAAGCGCCTGCATGAGGTGCTTGAAGCGGCCGAGCGACTACCGGCGCTCCGGTTCGTGATCGCCGGCGACGGGCCGCTGAGGGCGCAGGTCGAGGCCGCCGCCGGCAGGCTGGAGAATCTCGATTACCTCGGCTGGCTGACGCGCCCGGCGCTGTTGCAGCAAATGGATGCCTCCGACGCGCTGGTGCTGCCGTCGGAGCTCGAATCGTTCGGCAACGTCGCGCTGGAGGCCATGGGGCGCGGACGGATTGCGGTGGTGACCGATACTTGCGGCATCGTCAACTGGCCCAGCCTGGCCGGCCATCTGGTCGTGTTCGCGCTCGAAACCCCATTGTGGCAAGTGCTGGACGACATTGCCCAATGGCCGGATCAGCGCCGAATCGCGCTTTCCGAGGGGGCCAGCCGGGCCGCCCGCGATCTGAACCGCGACAGCCTGTCCCAATGGCGTCAGTTGCTCGAACCCGAGTCATGAAGCTGCTGGTCTCCATTCACGACGTGATGCCGACGACGCTGGATCGGGTCGAGCGCATTTTCGACCGCCTGGTCGCCGCCCGGCTGCTGCCGGTCATGCTGCTTGTGGTTCCGGGCGCCGGCTGGCGCCGCGAGGATCTGGATCGCCTGCGCGCAATGCTGGACGCCGGCGCGCAGCCGGCCGGGCACGGCTGGCGCCACGAGGCGCGCCATGTCCGGGGGTTGAAGCACATATTGCATAGCGCGCTGATTTCGCGCAGGGCCGCGGAACACCTGGCGCTTTCGCGAAAGGAAATC
>DATFJJ010000081.1:0-3876 GCA_035269245.1 Wenzhouxiangellaceae bacterium
TACTGACGTGTACGCTGCGATTTCTGTGCTCCGGCGGCCACAGCCAGGCGCGCGCTCGCAACGTTTCTCAGCGTTTTTCCCCGAAAAAGTTTCCCTGGCGGCGTCGGGCGGTGCTCGAAATTCTCACTTAATGACGTGTACGTTGCGGTTTCTGCGCAAGCCTGCCCCGGACTTGATCCGGGGGCGGCCACCGGCAGGCGCGCGCTCGCTTCGGTCTCAGACGATTTTCTGCGTTGCGGTTTCTGGCAGCGCGCGTCGCGAGTGCCGAGCGCACTTCGGCCAGGTTTTCCGGAAACGGGAAACCAGAAACCGCGGGTCTCGCTTACGCCGCCTCGCTGGACTTTCCCACCTCGTGCAGGTGCACGTCGCGCTGCGGGAAAGGAATGGAGCAGCCGGCAGCCTCGAGTTCCGTCTTGAGCTGTTCGAGCAGCTCGTTGCGGACCTGCCAGTAATCCGCCGACGCGACCCAGGGGCGGACGGCGAAATTGACGCTTGAGTCGGCCAGTTCCATCACCCAGACGATAGGTGCGGGATCTTCGAAAACCTTGTCGTGGGCTTTGATGGTCTTTTCGATGGTCGCGCGCGCGGACTTGAGATCGTCGCCGTAGTCGACGCCTATGATCAGGTCGATGCGGCGTGTATCGTGGGCCGAATAATTGGTGATGGTGTCGTTGGTGATCTGGCCATTCGGCACGATCACGCGGCGATTGTCCGGTGTGTTGAGCATGGTGGTGAATATACCGACCTCGTCGACCGTGCCGGAAGTGCCGCCGGCTTCGACAAAGTCACCTTTGGTAAATGGCCGGAAGAGCACGAGCATCACACCCGAAGCGAAATTGCCCAGCGAATTCTGCAGCGCCAAACCGACGGCCAGACCGGCCGCACCTAGCACCGCGATCAGCGGGGTGGTCTGGATGCCGAGCTGTCCGATCGCTGCGATGACGACTGCCACCAGCAGGATGGAATAAAGAATCGCTGCCAGGAAGGCGACCAGCATAGGGTCCAGGCCCCGCGCGGCCATCAATTTCGAAACCGATCTGCGCACGAGCTTGGCAACCCAGCGGCCGATGATGAAGATCAGCAGCGCGGCCAGAATCTTCCAGCCCCAGGCGAATATCGTCGCCATGTCGATGTTCTCAATATATTGCTGAATCGCTTCCATGAAATTTCCTCATTGAATATGGTTTACCCGATGGCCGAACTATACCGTTCCCGACCCAGACTGCCAATCACGCGACGCCGATCATACTGCTTTCCTTTCCGACGATCGATGAACGCCGTCAGACGCCCGCGCAGTAGCACTGGAGCGACTTGTTGGCCGTCGATTTCCAATAGGGAAGAAAATTCTCGCAGTCCGTAGCGAGCGGACGGCTGGCAGTGATCGCCCCCGGATCGGAGTCCGGGGCAGGCTCCGCGCAGAAGCCGCAGTGTACGTGTTTGTACATGAGGACTTCGAGCACCGCCGGGTGCTGCCAGCCGTTCGCGCAGTAGGACTGCGATGATTTTCTAGAACCAGTCGCCGCCGTGGGTCAGCGTCTGCTCCATCTCGTCCCCCAGCTCCGCCAGTTGCCGTACCGTTTCCAGAAGCAGTTCCTGGCCAAGGTAACGATAGCTGATGTTCTCGCATAGCTTGAGGAAGGGGACGCTTTCCAGGTCGCCGACGGCCAGGTAACCCACGCGCAGCATCAGGTTGATGCGCAGCACCTTGAGCGGGTCGTGCTGGCCCAGCGGGCCGACAGTGGTCTCGAGGTGCAGATAGCGGCGGTCGTTATCGTCCTTGATCTCGGCCAGAAACACGCTTTGGTGCCGGCCTGCGCGGCCGGTCGGAATCTCGAGGCCGAGCACGAACTTCTCGTCGTGCACCGCGTTGAAGTGCTGGCGCGCGAATTCGGCGATTTCGGAAAAGGTTTCCATTATTTGGGTTCCAGGCGGATGGCGCCATCCAGGCGGATGGCCGTGCCGTTGAAGTAGGGGTTCTCGATAAGGTGCACGCACAGGTCGGCAAATTCTCCGGGCTTGCCGAGGCGCTTGGGAAACGGCACCGAATCGCCCAGCGCCTGCTGGACCTCGGCCGGCATGGTGTCGACCATGGGCGTGTGGAAAACGCCCGGCGCAATCGTGTTGACGCGAATGCCGAAGCGGGTGAATTCACGAGCCATGGGCAGCGTCATGCCGACGACGCCGCCCTTGGAAGCTGAATATGCCGCCTGGCCGATCTGGCCTTCCCACGCCGCCACCGACGCGGTGTTGATGATCACGCCGCGCTCGCCGTCGTCATTGGCTTCGTTGTGCTGCATCCGGTCCGCGGCGGCCTTGGCCACGTTGAAGCTGCCGACAAGGTTCACCATGACCGCCGACTTGAACCGGTCCAGCGGCATCGGTCCGTTCTTGCGCAGCACGCGACCAGCGCCCAGAATACCGGCGCAGTTGACGAGGACATCGATGCGACCAAGAAATTCTTCGGCGGCGGCGACCGACTCGCTGACGTTCTGTTCGTCGCTGACGTCGGTCAGGAAGAACTTCGCGTTGTCCGCGCCCAGCTCGGCAATCGCGGCTTCGGCCTGGTCGGCATTGACGTCGAACAGCGCCAGCCTGCCGCCGCCGGCGGTAAAGCGCCTGGCCACGGCCAGACCCAGTCCGGACACGCCGCCGGTGACGATTGCCCTGATATTCGAAAACTCCATGATCGGTTACAACTCCTGAAAGGGTTTGATATTCGTCCGTTGCGGCCGGCCGGTTGCACCGATAATTTTCGGCATTGGCATTGGTCGGCGCGCGATTGTCAGTCGGCAAAACACTTGTTGTAGATAGCCGTTCCGGCGCGCGAACCGGGGCGCCCGAGCTTGCCGGCGATCCAGTTGCCGGCCCGCGACAGCGCTTTCAAATCCACCCCGGTCTGCATGCCCATGCCTTCGAGCATGTAGACGACATCCTCGGTGGCGACGTTGCCGGTGGCGCCGCGCGCGTAGGGGCAGCCGCCGAGACCCGCTACCGAACTGTCGACGATGCGGAGCCCCCTGTCGAGACTCACCAGGATATTCGCCAGCGCCTGCCCGTAGGTATCGTGCAGGTGCACCGCGAGCTTCTCGGCGGGTACCGAGCCCAGCACGGCGTCGAGCATGGCGCCGGTCTTCTCCGGTGTCCCGACGCCGATGGTGTCGCCCAGCGATATTTCGTCACAGCCGGCCTCGGACAGTGCCTCGACTACCCGCACCACGTCCGAAATGGGAACTTCGCCCTGGAACGGGCAGCCCAGTACGCAGGAAATGTAGCCGCGCACGCGAATGCCATCGGCACTGGCCTGCTCGATCACCGGCCGGAAGCGCTCGAACGATTCGTCGATGGTGCAGTTGATGTTCTTCCGATTGAAGGCCTCCGACGCCGCGGAAAAGACGGCCACCTCGTCGGCACCAGCCTCGCGGGCGCGCTCGTAGCCTTTTTCGTTGGGCACCAGCACCGGATAATGCACGTCTGGCTTGCGCTTCAGACCCGCCATGACTTCGGCCGCGTCGGCGAGCTGTGGCACCCATCGCGGCGAGACGAAGCTAGTCGCCTCGACCACCGGCAACCCGCAATCGGCCAGTCGGTGAATCAGCTTCAGCTTCGTTTCCACCGGCACGTAACGCGACTCGTCCTGCAGCCCGTCGCGCGGCCCGACTTCAACGATCTTGACGAAATTCGAGGTCATCCAGTACCTGTCGATGCGGTCTTGTTGAGAATTGCTTTCATTTTAGCGGGTTCGCGGTCGGGGCAGGGCAGTGCCGGAGTCGCAACTTTGCTGTTTACGGGGATGCGTCGGCGGAATTGATTTGCGGCTGTCGAAGTCGGCGCGCTCCTGGTGGCAATTGGCTCGCGGCTGCTAGGAATCTGGCGAGC
>DATFJJ010000082.1:0-8660 GCA_035269245.1 Wenzhouxiangellaceae bacterium
AACTCGACCATCGAGACATCTCGCGGCACCAACAACACGCTGACTGCATTCATCCGCGGCGTGGGCCAGCAGGATCCGGTCGCGGGTTTCGAAGCGGGTGTTGGCATCTATATCGACGATGTCTATCTGAACAGACCGCAAGGCGCGCTGCTGGAAGTCTACGACGTGGAACGGATCGAAGTGCTGCGAGGCCCCCAGGGCACGCTCTATGGACGCAACACAATCGGTGGTGCGATCAAGTACGTGACCAAGCGGTTGGGCGATGAGCCTTCTGTATCCATCGAGGGGTCGTACGGAAGCTATAACCAGGCCGACCTCATCGTATCGGCCGAAACGCCGATCGGCGATACGTTCGCGATCGGCGCCAGCGCGGCAACGTTCAACCGCGACGGCTTCGGCAAGAATAGAAACCTCGGAGAAGACAACTACAACAAGGAATTGATCGCTTTCCGCGGCAGCGCCGAGTGGACGCCGACCGACAGCTTCTTCGCCCGCATCACGGCCGACTACCTGGAAGACGATTCCAACCCGCGAGCAGGCCACCGTCTGATTCCGGGCCTGTTTTCAGGCGCGCCGGTGCTCGACGACGTGTTCGATTCCCGTTCCGGCATCCAGGGGCCCAACAATGCCGAGCAGTTCGGCGCCAGCCTGCTGATGGAATACGATATTTCACCGGATCTGGTTTTCAAGTCGATCACCGCTTATCGTGAAGACGATAATTTCACGCAGATCGATTTCGAGGCACTGCCGGCAGAAGACGTCGACGTGCCGGCAATCTACGAAAACGAGCAGTTCAGTCAGGAATTCCAGCTTGCATATACGGGTGATCGAGTCAGCGGAATCGCCGGGTTCTACTATCTCGACGCCAACGCTTTCAACGCGTTCGATGTCGTGCTGGCGACAACCGGCGACTTGATCGGCTTGCCCGGACTCACCGCGTTTACCCAAGGCGATGTGGATACCGAATCCTGGTCGGTGTTTGCCGATGTCAGCTTTGATCTCGCTTCGTACTTTGGCTTGAGCACCGGCCTCGAGCTTTCGGTCGGCGGCCGATATACCAGCGATGAGCGGTCCTCGAGTGTATTGCGCAAGACCTTCATCCTCGGGAACTCGCCGCAGCTGGGCGGCACCGGCGTGCCGATTGCGACGACTTCCGATTTCGAAGGAAGCAAGGAGTTTACCGAATTCACGCCGCGGATCAGTCTTGCCTGGAAGCCCGTGGATACGCAGAATATCTATGTTTCCTATAGCCAGGGCTTCAAGGGCGGCGGCTTCGACCCGCGGGGTCTGACGACCGCGGCACCCGATTTCGATGGCGACGGCACCGTGAGCGATGACGAGGTGTTCGAATTCATGAAGTTCGAGCCTGAAATCGTCGACACTTACGAAGCAGGCATCAAGTCGAGCTTTGCCGACAATCGGATCTCGACGAGCCTGGCGGTCTTCTACAGCGACTACACTGATATCCAGGTGCCGGGCTCGGTGGGCGTGGACACCGATGGTGACGGTATTTCCGACACGTTTGCAGGTGTCACCACCAACGCCGGCGAGGCCACCGTCAAGGGCGTCGAGTTCGAGGCCAGCGCAATGTTGGGATACGACTTGGCGATCGAGGGTGACAGTCTGAGCGCGGCAGTCGCGCTGGGCCTGATGGATGCCGAATACAACGAGTTCATCGCGCTGGTGACAGACCCGGCTACGGGCTCCACGGCGTTGGAAGATGTTTCCGACGAGCGCGTCTTCCAGAACACGCCGGATACGACCGCGCACATCAACTTGCAGTACGATCGGCCGGTCACGCTGGTCGGCAATGCGGGCACGCTGTCGTTCATTGGCGCGTGGTCGTTCCGGACCGAGACCAACCAGTTCGAGATTCCGTCCGAATTCCTGGACCAGGGCGCCTATGCGCTTTACGACGCCAGTATCGTATGGAAGCGTCTGGACGGAAAGTACGAACTCGGACTCTATGGACGCAACCTTACAGACAAGGAATACAAGGTCTCGGGGTATAACTTCACAGCCCAGAACGGCACGGTGTCGACGCTTGGCCTCGAAGGTGTTCTCAACGCGTTCTACGGGGATCCGCGCACCGTAACTCTGACTGCGCGCCTCAATTTCTAGCAGTCAGAAAACGGGGCGATTGTTCACCTGTTGATCTTTCGGGCCGGCTTTTCGCCGGTCCGTTTTATCCCAGGGTCGGAAAGCCTTGCATACACTGAACCTCTGAATGGCTATGCGCCCTCCATTCGGGCCGACTTACGTGGTCGGCCCGTTTCTTTTTTCAAGACAGCTGCGCTAAGCTCGATGCCATGAAGCAATCCTCCCTGCAGACATGATCCATCTTCCGGGAAGCGTTCTCGCTTTTGCCGGGCTGGTCTGGCTGGGCCTGCTGTTTGCCGCCGCGTTGGCGGGCGAGCGTTCTCCGGAGAAATTCCGTCGCTACTGGCCGGTGGTCTACTCGCTTTCGCTGGCCGTCTATTGCACTGCGTGGACCTTTTACGGCACCACCACGCAGGCGGTGCGCTCGGGCTGGCCCGTGCCGCCGACGTTCGTCGGTACCATCCTGATCTTCCTGTTCGGATGGCGCTTTCTGATGCGCCTGGTGGAGCTGAGCAAGCAGCACAATTCAACCAGCATTGCCGACTTCATTGCCAGCCGGTTCGGCAAGTCGTCGATGCTGGCCGCAGTGGTTACTACCGTGGCGGTGCTCGGAATCGTCCCGTACATCTCGCTGCAGCTCAAGGCCGTGGCGATGAGTTTCGGCGCGCTGGCCGGGGTATCCAGTGATGCTTCAGGGCTGGCGGCCTGGCAGGATCTGGCCTTTTACATCGCCGTGGCCATGGCGTTGTTCGCGGTGCTGTTCGGCACCCGCAGGGCTTCGGCCGTCGAGCACAATCGAGGCCTGGTGCTGGCAATGGCTTTCGAGTCGCTGTTCAAGCTGGGCGCGATGCTGGCCCTCGGAGCCTTCGTCCTGTTCGGTCTGTTCGATGGGCCCGGAGGGTGGGCGGTCTCGACGCCGCGTCAGCCGTTCAGCTCGTTGGGCACCTTCATCACGCTTACCTTGCTGGGCGCGCTGGCCATGTTCACGTTGCCGCACCAGTTCCACATCGGCGTGGTCGAGTGTCGCGATGGCGCGCACATTCGTACCGCGCGGTGGCTGTTTCCGCTGTTCCTGGTGCTGATCGGTCTTCCCATCCTGCCGCTGGCGCGTGCCGGCGAAGCGCTGCTGGGCGGGCAGGCCGTTCCGCCGGATCTTTACGTGCTGATGCTGCCGTTGTCGGAGGGCAACTCGGGCCTGGCGCTGTTTGCGTTCCTGGGCGGCCTGAGCGCGGCCACCGGCATGGTAATACTGGCCAGCCTGACGCTTTCCATCATGATCGGGAATCATTGGCTCACGCCGATTCTGCTTACCCGACGCGGCTCCTCGGCCGGCGAACTGGGGATTGCCGTTCGCGTCCAGCGTCGGCTGGGCATCGTCCTGGTTCTGCTTCTGGCCTATGCCTACAGCCGGCTGGCCGGCACGGCAGAGGCGCTGGCCGACATCGGCGCAGTCTCGTTTTCCGGGCTGGCCCAACTGGCGCCTGCCGTCATCCTGGCCGTTTATCGTCCCGGTCTCAAACCGCGTGCACTGCTGGCCGGCCTGCTCGGCGGCGTGCTGGTCTGGGCGTATGTCCTGTTGTTGCCGTTGCTGATCGCATACGATTCGCAGCCCGACTGGGTCATACAAGGACCCTTTGGTATCGGCTGGCTGGCACCGGCCGACCTGCTCGGTCTGGGTGCGCTGGAGAGCCTGCCCCGGGCCGTGCTGGCCAGCCTCGTCGCCAACCTTTTGCTCATCGGACTTGGCCAGCGAACAGGCCTGCGGCCGGGCGCATCGGCGACCGAGGCTCAGCGGCTTGAGCCCGACGTGCTGCACCGCCTGGCCGACAGGTTCCTGCCGAATGATCGAATCGCGATGTTGTTTGACGGCTCGCGCGAGGGCCACGAGCTCGAAGCCGGCGTCGAACATGAACTGGCCGCCGTGGTCGGCGCAGCTTCGGCCCGGCTACTGCTGGATGCCGCTCGCCGGCGCGCACCGGCCCCGCTGGAAACCGTGGCGGACCTGGTCGGCCAGGCCTC
This sequence comes from Wenzhouxiangellaceae bacterium, assembly GCA_035269245.1. GTDB lineage: Bacteria > Pseudomonadota > Gammaproteobacteria > Xanthomonadales > Wenzhouxiangellaceae. The sequence goes on from DATFJJ010000082.1 coordinate 4,120, forward strand.
CGAGCAGGCACGTTTCAGTCGCTCAGTACTTTCCGGGGCGCTGGAGAACATGAGCCAGGGGATTTGCGTGGTGGATGCTGAAATGCGCCTGGTAGCCTGGAACCAGCCGTATCTCGATCTTTTCGACTACCCGGCCGAGTTGATCCAGGTCGGCCGTCCGGTGGCTGATCTGCTTCGCCACAACGCGGATCAGGGCCTGATGGGCGCCGGCGAGCGGGAGGCGATGATCAAGCGGCGGCTGGCCTACAAGCGCGCCGGCAGTCGTCATCGCGTCGAGCGGCCGTGGCCGGACGGGCGCATCATCGAGATCCGCGGCAATCCGATGCCAGGGGGCGGCTTCGTGGCGACGTTCACCGATGTCACCGCTTTCCGCAACGCCGAATCCGAGCTCAAGCAGATCAACGAAACGCTGGAGCAGCGCGTCTCCGACCGCACCGCCGAGCTGGAGCACGCGAAGGTGCAGGCCGAGCGTGCCAACAACGCCAAGAGCCGTTTCCTGGCCGCGGTCAGCCACGACCTGGTGCAGCCGCTGAACGCCGCCCAGCTCATGACGCATTCATTGGCGCGACGGATAAAGGACGGCGAGCAGCGCAACGCGGTAGCCCGGATTTCGGGGGCGCTGGGCGCAACCGAGGATCTGCTGGAAGGCCTTCTGGACATTTCGCGACTGGACGCCGGCGGCCTCGAGCCGCGGATCATCGAATTCCCGCTGGGCGAGCTTTTCGAGCAGCTCTCCGGCGAGTTCACCCTTCTGGCGCGCGAACGCGGCCTGGCGCTGCACTGCATGCCCACCACGTTGGGCGTCAGAAGCGACCCCCAATTACTCCGACGCATCCTGCAGAATTTCTTGTCCAACGCGGTGCGCTACACCCGCACGGGCCGAATCGTGCTCGGGGTTCGCCGCCGCGGCGACCACGTGCTCGCGGGCGTCTGGGATACAGGTCCCGGCATACCGCATGCCTCGCGCCGACTGATTTTCGAGGAGTTCCGCCGCCTGGATGCCGATTCCGCCTCGCCGGGCCTCGGGCTCGGGCTGGCGATCGCCGAACGCATGGCCCGTTTGCTCGATCACCCCCTGGTGCTGGAAAGCGCCGAAGGTCGCGGCACCCTGTTCGGTGTCGAGGTCACCCGGGCGGATTCCGTCGCCCCCCGGGTGGGCGGCGGGGACACGTCGACCATGCGGGAAGGCGGTCGGGTATTGGTGGTCGACAACGATTCCCAGATGCTCGCCTCGCTCGAACAACTCCTTGGCGACTGGGGATTCCTGGTCGACAGTGCATCCGACACCGTCCATGCCCACAGAAAGTGCGGTGAACGCTCCTTCGACCTCCTGATTCTCGATTACCACCTCGATGACGGCGCGACCGGGCTGGATCTGTTACGGCAATTGCGTGCCTCCGGCGTCAGCGCGCCAGCCCTGTTGATCAGCGCCGATCACGCCGCCGAGTTGCGCAACGCCGCGCGTGAAGCCGGTTGCGAGCTGCTGCACAAGCCGATCCGGCCGTTGGCAATGCGGTCGGTGTTGAGACGGTTGTTGGTTTGATGTTGGAAGCCTTGCCGGCGGCTTTCGGTTTCAGCTTTATTTTTAATTTCAACTTCAACTTCAAAACCATTTCGCCCCGCGCTGATGATGGCACCATGCCGGGTGCGGCGGGCCTTCAATCAAAACCGTTTCGCCACGCGCTGCGCGCTTGCAGGCGACTTACTTTTGTCGGTTGCAACAAAAGTAAGCAAAAGTGCGCTTTACAGGCGGCAGCTGTTGGCGGTGCTGGTTGGAGCGGGTAGGGGTTAGGTGTGTGGCATCGGGCTTTGTTTCGAGATCTTCTTGTACGAGCGAAGTGTTCGTCTTTAGCTTCGGGGCAAATTCAGAATTCCGGCTTCGATAAGCATCGAAGCCCGGAGCTCTTCATCACCCGGTCGCTGATGCGGAACATGATGAACGGACAAAAAGATCTTCAACCGAGACTAAAATCAAACACCTAACCACCGGTCCCATCGACGCGCACCGCAACCCTCTGCCGCCTGTAAAAAGCGCTTTTGCCTACTTTTCAGGCGCTTGTGAAAAGCAGGTCGCCCGCAAGCGCGCAGCGCGGGGCGAAACGGCTTTTGAATTTGAACTAGAAAAAGTGCCGGCATGTCGCTCGAGTGCCCTCGTCAGTTGGCGACGAAATGCTTATTGACGTCGATATTGGAATTGAAATCAAAAGCGGTCGCCACGGTAGAATGGAATCAATCCAAATACCGCATTCGCACATGCGACGGGAGCGCCCATGATCCAGATCAGCAGCCAATTCGACGCCGGCAACATCGAAGTGGTCAAGGCCGACGAGGCGGCCGATATCCGCCTGAAGATCAAACGCGATGTCGGCGACGAGCACGCCCAGTGGTTTTATTTCCAGCTGGCCAATGCCGGCGGCAAGCAATGTCGGATGACGATCGAGAATGCCGGCGAGGTGTCCTATCCGGACGGCTTCCGCGACTACCACGCGGTCGCGTCTATCGACGGCGAGAACTGGTTCCGGGTGCCGACGGCATTCGACGGCAATGAGCTGGTGATCTCGCACGAGGCGCCGACCGACCAGGTGTTTTACGCTTACTACGCGCCTTATAGCTACGACCGCCACCAGTGGCTGATCAGCGATGCTGCCGAATGCGAGCGAGTGCGTACCGAGGTTTTGTGCGTGACGCCGGACGGGCGGGCATTGACGGTGCTCAAGATCGGTGACGAGACCGCCGGCCACAAGCGGATCTGGATTACCGCGCGTCAGCATCCGGGCGAAAGCATGGCCGAATGGTGGGTCGAGGGGTTCCTGGAAAGATTGCTCGACCCCGAGGACGGCGTTTCGCGCGCGCTGCTCGACCATGCCGTGATCTACCTGGTGCCCAATATGAATCCGGATGGCAGCGTTCGCGGGCACCTGCGGGTCAACGCCCATGGTGTCAATCTCAACCGCGCATGGCGCGACCCGGACCCGAAAACCTCGCCCGAGGTTTTCTACGTGCGCGAACGGATGCACGAAACCGGCGTCGACATAGCGCTGGACGTGCACGGCGACGAAAACCTGCCGTACAACTTCATCGCCGGCGGAGAAGGCGTTGCGCGCTGGAACGATGCCATGGAAAACGATCTGCAGGCTTTCAAGGAACTGCTTGCCCGAATCAGTCCCGATTTCCAGATCGAGTTCGGCTATGAGCGCGACGCGCCGAAGTCGGCCGATCTGCGCAAGTGCACCGATTACGTCGCAGAAACGTTCGGCTGTCTGGCAATGACGCTGGAAATGCCGTTCAAGGACGCCGCCAACCACCCGATGCCCGACATCGGCTGGTCGCCGGGCCGCAGCCGCAAGATGGGCGCGGTCTGCGTTGACGCATTCTGGCAGACGATTTCGGGTGGCGGGGCGTAAGAAATCCGCCGGGGATCATCGGTCTCCAGCGGATAGAAGTCTCGGCGAGTCTAGATCAGTCGGCCGGACCGGTCTCCCGGACGTCGTCTTCTTCGGCCCGGTCCCGGTGCACCATCCGGGCGAACACGATGCCGATCTCGTACAGTGCCCAGACCGGCAGCGCCAGCAGGGTCTGCGAGATCATGTCCGGGGGCGTGATGAGCATGGCGATGAAGAACACGCCGACGACGACGTAGCCGCGAATCCTGGCCAATCCGTCGGGCGTCACGACGCCAATGGCCACCAGCACGACGGTGACTACCGGCACCTCGAATGAAAACCCGAAGGCCAGGAACATCACCAGAACGAAATCGAGGTAGCGGTTGATGTCGGTCATCACCGCCACCCCCTCGGGCGCGATTTTGGTAATGAAGGTGAAGATTACCGGTAGGACCACGAAATAGGCGAACAGGCAGCCGAGATAGAACAGCACCGTGGCGGCGGCCAGCAATGGTTTGGCGATGCGCTTTTCGTGCTGGTAGAGGCCGGGCGCGACGAATGACCAGGCCTGGTAGATCACGTAGGGCATGGCAACCAGGATTGCCAGGATCAGAATCAGCTTGAATGGCGCGAAGACCGGCGAGGCGACGTCGATGGCGATCATGCTGGTGCCTTCCGGTAGACGGGATACCAGCGGTTCGGAGACGATGGTATAGAGCTTGCGCGCAAAAGGCGCCATCGCCAGCATCGCCACTGCAATGACCACAACCGATCGGATCAGCCGGTTCCTGAGTTCCAGCAGGTGATCGATCAGCGAGAGTTCCTGGTCAGTTTCGATCGGCTGACTCATCTTGCTCGCCGTTTTCACCGGCTGTTCCGGCGGTTGCTTCGTTGCCTGATGATTCTTCGGACGACTCCGGTAGATTCGCCCGGGCCTGGGAGGCCTCCATGATCTTGCGGTTGTGGTCGGCGTCCAGCTCGGCCTGGAGTTCCGACTGCAGGCCCTGCCAGGCGTTGCGCGCCTGGCGCGTCAGGCGGCCGGCGGTACGTGCGATCTTGGGAAGTCTATGCGGCCCGACAACGATCAGCGCGATGACTGCAAGCAGCAGCATCTCGGTAAAGCCGGCGCCGCCCATCGGTCAGGATTTCGATTTGCCG
>DATFJJ010000083.1:0-2622 GCA_035269245.1 Wenzhouxiangellaceae bacterium
CATCAACCAGCGGAAATATTCCCGCCAAAGCAGCTCGAACCTGACCCAGTAGGTGGACTCGTTTGCCTCGACTTCGGCTTCGAAGCGCTCGACCTCCGACCAGATCCGGCGAGCGGAAAGACAGCCGTTGGCCAGCCAGGGCGAAAAGCGGGTCGAATCGTCCTCCGACAGCATGCCATTGCGGGTCTGTTTGTAATTGGTCACCAACCGGCGGCGAAACAGGTAATCGACCAGCCGCTCGCGGCCGGCACGCTCCCCGCCGACCAGCAGCCCGGCGGGTTTCGACGACTGCAGCGGTTCGACCGCGCCGACGCCGTCGGGTGGAGGCGGGAGCGTCTCCGTTGCATCGACCGGCAGCACCGGCTCGAGCCGCTTTTCGACCTTGCGACGAAAGCTGGAAAAACTCATCGGCCAGGCGTTGCTCTCAAGCGTGGCTTCGTCGAATACGTCGTCGAACAGTCGATTGTCGCTGCCGAGGTTCAAACTGCAATGCCGGGGAAGCGACTGACCGAGGCGGTCGATCTGCGCCGATTCCTCGCTGCCGGGGAGGGCGTTGACGAAGAGCGTTCGCGCATCCAGGGTCACGGCCAATTCGGGCAGCAATACCACCGGGTCTTCTTCCATCAGATAAAGTCGTTGCCCCTTTGCGCGCAGAGCTGCGTCGAGGTCGGCCGAGCATTGCGCGTGGAACGCTCTCCGATGCGCTCCGGCGCGCTCTCCCGGAGAGCTTCCGACGGCGATGAGCAAAGCATCGCATTCCCGCGCCGCGTCGGCCAGCAGCGGCTGGTCGTCGAGTCGAAAGGAACTGCGCAGCCACGCGATACCGGTTTTCATCCGACGGATCTCCTGTTGCGGCGACAGCGTTCGGAACAGTAGCGAACCTGCTCCCAGCAATCGCGCCATTTCTTGCGCCACGCGAACGGCCGGTTGCAGACGGTACAGGTACGGGTGGGCAGCTCGTTCTTTTTCATGCCTGGCATTGGACCACGGCGATACTGAAGAGCAGATCAAGGGCCGACGCGTATACTCGAGTCAAGGACTCAGTGCAGCCTGCGGAGACACCGCCTGGAGGCAATGCCATGAAGAACGCAAACCTCAAGATCTCGCTCGGGATCATTGTCTTGCTGGTCGGCGGACTTGCCATTCCCGCCGGGATCCTGATACCGGCGTTCGGCGCGCCGAATGAAGAAGTCGTGTTCGAAACCCCGGGTACGGCGGCGCTGGACGTCAGGTCTCCGGGCAGATTCTATCTGTGGCACGACTATCGGACCATCCGCGACGGTCGCCAGGTGGTGCGCGACGAACACCTGCCCGACGGGATGTCGTTCAGCGTGACGCGCGCCGATGGTTCGACGATTCCACTCCGGCCGCGCACCAACATCACAACTGAAATGAGTGGTTCCGCAAGCCGGTCCATCGGCTACGTGGACATCGAACGACCCGGCACGCTTCGAATCGAGGTCCGCGGCGGCGACGAGCAGATGCGGGTCATGTCGTTCGAGCGTGCGCGTTTCATGCTGTTCGCGCGCGCTGTCGGGTTCAGCCTGCTGTCGCTGGCCGTGCTGGGCACCGGCGGTATCGTTCTGATCGTATTCGGTATCGCGCAACGCGCGCGGTTTTCTCACCGACGCACCACCTAGAACGGCCCGGTATAGTACTGCGATCAATCTCACCCGAACACGGGCAGTAACGCGCCGATGAGCAATCCGAAAGCACCGGCAAATGAAGGGCTGGTCCGGCAACTCGGCGCCCTGGGCATCGCTTTGCTGGCGCTCAACGGCATGATCGGCGCCGGTATCTTCGGCGTGCCGGCCGGTGCCGCGGCCCTTGCCGGCGCCTGGAGTCCGCTGGTGTTTGTGGCTTGCGCGCTGCTGCTGGGCGCCATCATGCTGTGCTTCGCCGAGATTTCTTCGCAATTCGATCGCACCGGCGGACCCATTCTCTACATCGATACGGCGTTCGGTCGCTTCGCCGGGTTCCAGACCGGCTGGGCGTTCTACATTGCCCGCATGACCGCCTACGCGGCCAACATCAATCTGCTTATCGAATCGCTTGCCTACCTGTGGCCGGCGGCTGGAAGCGGCTGGGTACGGATCGCGCTGCTGACCCTGATCCTTGCGACGCTGGCCTGGATCAACGTCATCGGCATCAAGCGCGCTGTCCAGTCACTTGGCGTGCTGACATTGCTGAAGCTGCTGCCCTTGCTCGCACTGGTGGTGGCCGGGCTGGCCTTGCTTGCGCCGGCGGCCAGCGCGATCGCCGTGTCAGCACCCCCGTCGGCCGGACAGTTCACTACCGCCGCGCTGCTGGTGATCTACGCATTCGTCGGCTGGGAATCGGCGCTGGTCCCGGCCGGCGAGGTCAGGAATCCGGCCAGGGCAATGCCGGTAGCGCTGTTTTCGGCTTTGATCACGGTTACCGTGCTCTACGTGGCGATACAGTCGATCAGCGTGGCCGCACTGCCCGATCTTGCCGGCTCCGAGCGCGCTTTGATCGACGTGGCCGAAGTGCTGATGGGCCCGACCGGCGCGATCCTGCTGACTATTGGCGTGGTGGTGTCGGTGGGCGGCAACGTAGCCGGCACCATGATTTCCGCGCCACGCCTGACCTTTGCGCTGGCCC
>DATFJJ010000084.1:0-4083 GCA_035269245.1 Wenzhouxiangellaceae bacterium
GTTCCAACCGCATCGACCAGTTCCCGGACAATCGTTGCAGCGCGACGGCGTATCGACCCGCCAGATTGTCCAGGCGCACCGAGAGCAGGCGGCGTTCGCCGTCAAGCGCCGGCGGGATTCCCGGTCGATCGGTCTGCAGCACCGCAAGGGCCTCGTCATACATCCCGAGGTTCAGGTAACTGCGGGCAATGGACAACTCCAGCGTAGCCGCAATCTCGGGATGCTCGAACAGTTCCGTCGCGATCCGCTCACGGCCGCCTACCAGCAGATCCCGGGCCAGCATATCGGGGCCTTTATCCATGCCGGGGCTGGAGGTTTCGAATATGCTTTCAAGAAAGGCCGCGACTTCACGCGCCTTGGCTGCCTCAAGCATCGCGGCATCGCGCTCCGCCTGGGCTCGGTGACCGAACCAGGTTGCCGTCGCCGCACCCCCCAGGAGAGCGAAGATGGCGAACAGGATGGCCGTGCCTGCCAATCGGTTTTTCGATAACCAGCGGCCGCAAAGCTCAAGTGCCGAAGGCGGCCGCAACGCAATCGGACGGTCGGCGCAGACGGCATCGAGATCGGCGGCGAAGGCCGCCGGACCCGCGTAGCGCTCGGCGGGATCCAGCGCAAGGCCTTTCTCGATAATGCAAGCCAGATCGGTTTGCCGGCGCCGGTTCAAATGCGGAACCGCCGGCAATGGGTCTTGCCTGCCGCCTAGCTTGCGCGCGATCAGCTGCTCTGAATCGTTACCGAAGGGGTTGACGCCCTGGGCCAGCAATTCGAACAGGATCAGAGCCAGCGCATAGACGTCGGTGCGAGTGGTTGCGGGTTGTCCGAGCAGTTGCTCCGGAGCGGCATAACGGGGTGTGAAGCTGTCGCGCGCGGTGGCCTGGTTGATTGACGGCTCCTGATCGAGGAGTGCGGCAACACCGAAATCCAGTACCTTGAGCGCACCATCCAGTGTGACCATCAGATGATCTGGCTTGAGGTCGCGGTGCAGCACCAGATTCTGGTGCGCGTATGCGACCGCCTCGGCCGCGCGGCAGATCCAGCCGATGATATGCATCGGCGTCGCCCTCTCCTCTTCGACGAACCGGTTCAGCGGCCGGCCGTCCACATACTCCATGACGAGATAGGCGCCGCAACGATCGTGCTCGCCGGCATCGATCATGCGGGCGATCGCGGGATGGTTCAAACGCGCCTGAATCCGGCGCTCCCGGTCGAACAGCCGTTGACCGCGGACGCCGCCGGCGGTCAGGAATTTGATCGCGACCCTGGCATCGAATCGGCCATCGATGCGCTCGGCCAGGTAAACGTCGCCCATTCCGCCTGCACCCAGCAGGCTCACCAGGCGGTACGTACCTACCGATGTGCCAACCAGGCTGCTCTCGTCCAGTTCGAGCGCCAGTCTGCCGACCTCCCCGGCAAACGCATCAAGATCGAGGCCGCCATCGGATGCGAGCAGCAGCTCGAGTTGTTCGTGGATCGGACCGGGCAGGGCCAGCCTGTCCAGGTCGGCCTTCTGGTCGGGAGGTGCCAGGTTGCAGAGACGATTGAAATGCGCCTGTATCGACTGCCAGTCTTCAGGGGTGATCATTGGGCCAGCTTTCCCGACAGGAAAGCCGTTGCGATCCGCAGTTCGCGGGCAACCGTGGCGGTCGAGATTTCAAGGATCTCGGCTATTTCCTTCCCCGTCATGCCGCCGAATATCTTGAGCTGCACGATGCGCTCCAGTCGTTCCGACATCTGCCCGAGCTCTGTCATTGCCGAGTCCAGCGCGAGCATCTCCAAAGGGCTGCCGAGAGCCGGTACGTGATCGAGCTCGGACATCGTGACCTGGACCCAGTCGCCGCCGCGACGCTGCGCACCGCGCTCGCGTGCATAATCGACGAGGACGTGACGCATCACGGTGGTCATGCTCGCCAGGAAGTGACCCCTGTTTTCCCAGAATCTCTCGGCTTTCTCGGCGTGAAGAAAGGCCTCGTTGACCAGCGCCACGGTGTCGATGGTGTAACCGCGCGCCATTCGCCGCAGCTCCCGCCGCGCGATGCGGTACAACTCCCCATGGTACCGCTCGACGCCTTTTGCGCCATCGACGATCGGCTCTTCCGCCAACTGTTCGTTAGGGCCTTCCCGCAAGTCGGTTTCTTTCGGTCCCATGGACGTGCTCCGCCGGCCCTCATCCGACCGTTCTTCGGAGCATAGCAGCAACCTTGCATCACCTCAATTTAGTGAATCCGCCCGGGCGATCAGCGACCGGCGCGCCGCCTTCGGTCCAGTCCCAGCATGCCGAGCAATCCGAACAACATGGCCATGACCGCCGCGCCCAGCGGGCTTGCCACCGGAACCGGGTGCGCGGGGCTCAGATCAGGCGGGCCAGTCACGAAACCCTGCGACTCGAAGGCACCGATATCGGCATCCGATCCGAAGATGCGCGGAAAGCCGGCGCCGCGCTGATCGAATGCATTGACTTGATCGGAACCAGCGTTCAGGGCCGGGCTCCCCGGAAGCACTGCATGAGTCAGGGTGCAGGCTGCCGGCGGCGACACGCCAAGCCCGCCGACACCGGCAAGCTCGAAGCACCCATTGTCGGCCAGCGGCGCCAGGCCGGGCGAGTCGTCGAAAATGTTGGCAAAACTCGTGCCGTTGACCTCGCCGGGTGCGTCGCCGAACAGGCTTGCCTGCATGTCTACCGTGATCGATCCGCCGTTGTCGACGATCGCATCGAAGTTGCCGGCAGGCGCCGTGTTTCCGGCCAGGATGGTATTCACCATGGTCAGCACCAGGTCATCGCCCGGCCCGTCGTTGAACGCCACGGCGCCCCCGGAGACGCCCGTATTGTCGGTGATCGTCGCCGAGCGTACGCGCAGGTTTCCCTCGCGCTGGAATAGCGCGGCACCGGCGCCGAAGGCGCCCAGACTCGCGTTGCCGGAGATCGTGCTCAGCGCAATCGCCGTATCGCCGCGAAGCCAGAGTCCGGCGCCCTTGCCGTTCTGGCCCTCGGTGACGTTGCCCGTGATGCTGCTGCCGACGATGGACGTCAGCGCGTTCGCGTATAGCCCGCCGCCGTAGGCAGAGCTGTTGGAGGTAGAGTTGTCTTCGATCTTGCTGTTGAAGATCGTCAGGCTCCCGGCGGTGATTTCCATGCCGCCGCCCGGACCGCTGGACCGGTTGCCGGTGATGGTGCTGTTTTCGAGTACTACCGCCCCGCTGGAGCCGACCCGGACCGCTCCGCCGCGGCCGTCGACCGAATGGCTGTCGAGAATTCGCGTCCGTTCCAGCCGGAGCGGGCCCCGAGCGCATATGGCACCCCCGCCCGATGTTCCCGCATGGCACAGGCCGGAACCGCCGGTATCTTCGGCTCGGGCCTCGATCAGCACGAGGTCGAGAATTTCAAGCGATTCCTCCTGAACGGTCACGCCGAATATCCGGGAATTATCGTTGCCGCTGATGACGGTGCCCCGGTCCCGGCCGTCGATGATCAGTGATTCCGTAATATCGATCTGGCCCGACGTCAGGGTAATCCTCCCGATCTGGCCGAACGTGATCGTATCGGTTCCGGCCAGGGCGTTGGCCTGCGCAATCGCATCGCGCAAGGTTCCGGGACCGGCATCGGCGTCGCTGTCGACGAGGAATTCCGCCGCGCCGGCCGAGCCCGCAGCAAGGCTCAGGGCAATTGCCATGGCACGCGCCAGCGGCCGGGACTTCAATTCACTGACGCGGGTCGTGCGTTGGGTTGTGTGCTTCATTACTGCCGTGCTCCGTAATAAGGGTATCTCCATTGATTACGGAATTGCGCGGCGTCTTTTATCAAAAAGATTTTTCGGGGACGCCTCTGACCAGGTCTGCGTGGACAACCTACTGAGAGATCACACCTAAGCAGCAGGGCTTCGGTGACCCAGCAGTCGGGCGGGAAGCAGGACTATCGCCCGTAGCAGCGCAAAGACGCCTTCGAATGCGATGCCGATCAAGCGGAACGGCAGCAACAGCAGCCAGATCACCGGCCACAGCAGCAGCACCAGCAGCGCCAGCGGCCAGCTCAGGACGAACAGGATGCACCAGCAGATTGCGATCAACAGCGTTTTCATGATGAGCAGC
>DATFJJ010000085.1:0-7541 GCA_035269245.1 Wenzhouxiangellaceae bacterium
TGCAGCATTGTTGTTCTCCCGCACTCGAATGCGGCACATCATACGCGAGCCGGCGGCCACGTTTTCGAGCAGGATCGGCGGGACGCGGCGGCTCAGCAGCGGGTGATGCGGCTTTCGAGGTCGGCCAGACGGGCGACGGCATCGGTGAGCACGCGCTCGAACGATTCGACCGGTCCGAGCGCCTCTGTCACTGAAAGCTGCGGTCGAACGTCTCGGGGCCTGTCCGGTGAAACAGATGCCGGGACCACGGCGCCGCGCTCGCCGGTTGCCGATATCCGAACCGGATCGGGCAGCGGAAGCTGACTCCTGAAGACCAGAACAAGTGCAAGGCTCGTGGCAATCAGCAGCACTTCCAGAACGCGTTCACCATCTCTTGTCAGCATTTTCCACACCTTCCAAAGTCTCTGGACGCCGGTCAAGATTGGCCCGACTTCCTTTCGTCCCTATCCTGTAGACGCGTCGGACCGCGAAAAGGTTGCATCGAATACGGTTTTCGCGCCGGAACACGGCTGAACCGGTCGCGGCATTACCGTCATTACGAAATTGCGCGCCGGCCTACATGACGCCCTGAGCGAGCATCGCATCGGCCAGCCGAAGGAAGCCGGCGATATTGGCACCTCTGCGGTAATCGACGGCATCGCCGTCTCCGCGACCGTGTTCGATGCAGCGGTCGTGGATGGCCTGCATGATCCGTTTGAGCTGATCGTCGACGTCCTTCTTGGGCCAGGCCATGTGCTGGGCGTTCTGGGTGCGTTCCAGGCCGGAAACCGCCACGCCGCCGGCGTTGACGGCCTTGCCCGGTGCGAAAACGGTCGACCCGGCGGCCTGCAGGCGCGCCACGGCGTCGAGCGTGCAGGGCATGTTGGCACCTTCGGCCACGATCCGGCAGTTGTTGTCGATCAGGCAGGCGGCGTCGTCTTCGCCGAGTTCGTTCTGGATCGCGCAGGGCAGGGCGATGTCGCACTCGACGCCCCACGGCTTGCCGCCGGCATGGTAAGTGGCGCCGATGCGGTCGGCATCGAGATCCTCCAGGCTGCCTCTATCGCGCTCCTTGAGCTGATGCAGCGTCCCCACGTGCTCCGCGCGCAACCCATCCGCAAAGTGCAGGAAACCCTTCGAATCCGACAGTGTGACCACCCGGGCACCGAGTTCGACTGCCTTCTCGGCGGCATAGCGCGAGACATTGCCGGCGCCGGAAATAGCGATGCGCTGGTCTTCGAGGTCGCCGCCGAGGCGATCGATCATGTGGCGCACGAAATAGATCGTGCCGTAGCCGGTCGCCTCGGTTCGGAGTTCGGAACCGCCGAAGGCGACCCCCTTGCCGGTGAGGGCTCCGACGAACTGATGGGTCAGCCGCCGGTATTGCCCGAACAGGTAACCCACCTCCCGCTCGCCGGTGCCGATGTCGCCGGCCGGGATGTCGCGATGTTCGCCGATGTAATGGAACATCGAGCTCATCAGCGCCTGGCAAAAGCGCATGATTTCGTTGTCGCTCTTGCCTTTCGGATTGAAATTCGCCCCGCCCTTTGCGCCGCCGATGGGCAGGCCGGTCAACGCATTCTTGAAACATTGCTCGAAGCCCAGAAATTTCAGGACCGATTCGGTGACGTCCGAATCCAGCCGCAGGCCGCCCTTGTACGGTCCGGTCGCGTTGTTGAACTGCACCCGCCAGGCGCGATTGGCGCGTGTGTTTCCTTCGTCGTCCATCCAGCAGATCCGGAAAGAGACGATCTGGTCGGGCTCGGTCATGCGCTCGAGCAGCAGCGCGTTCTGATATCGCCGCTCGTCGGCGACGAACGGAATGACGTCGGCAGCCACCTCACGCACGGCCTGGTGAAATTCGTGTTCGCCGGGGTTGCGACGCTCAAGTCCCTTCATGAAGCATTCCAGGTCATTGGCGTCGGCCCCGGAAAAACAGTTTTGTCTCTTATGGTTCATGGATTTCCGATGACGGAACCTTGTGTCCGCGCGATTTGGATTTCGCTGTCAATGATAGCCGCTTGGGAGAGTCGCTTCGGGCGGCAACTTTTTCGGCACTGAAGGCTGGGGTGCTTGCGGTGAGCGTTTCGGGGCGGGCGCACCGTGTCAGACCCTGATGTTTCCGGCCGGCACCGACGAGGGTCTTGCGTTGCAACTGAAGACTCCGGCTGGGGTAGCATTGAACCGGGGGCGACGATGCGAGACGGTTCAGCTTTCGTGCCGACCTCGCTGAGGATCGCCCGCAATCCATTCAAACGCAGGGTGACGGAAGATGGAAATTGCATACCGAACCGAATACGGCATTCTCGAGATCCGGCCGACCGGAGCGCTGTCGGAAGACGATTTCAAAAGCCTGTCCAGTGAACTGGAAACGGTCAGCAAGGATGATCGAAAATTCCGCGGCATCCTCATCCATACCGAGGACTTTCCCGGCTACGAGAGCTTTTCGGACCTGCTGACGCACGGAGAATTCATCGCCGAATACCGCGACCAGATTCCGAAAGTGGCCGTCTGCACCGATTCCATGGTGGCTGGATTGCTTCCGGTCCTGGGCAAGGTGTTCACCGAGGCCGATGTCAAGAAGTTCGACTATGACGACAAGGATGATGCGGAGAAATGGCTGCTGGCCTGATGCCGGCAGCTGACTTTTCGCCAAAATGATCCGCCGCGCCCTGAAATGGACGATGGGCGCATTGCTTGCGCTGGCGGCCCTTGCGGCGATCGCCGTGGAGCTGGTGTCCTGGAATTTTCTGAAGCCGGCAATCGCCGATCGGATTGAACAGGCGACCGGGCGCGAAGCCGTCATCGGCGGCGATGTTTCGCTCAGCCTCTTGCCCCGGCCGAGGCTTTCGATCGAAAGCCTCTCGCTGGCAAACCCCGCCTGGGCCCGGCATCCGCGGTTCATCGAGATCGAGAAGCTGCAGATCGCACCGGGGCTGGTCGGGCTTTTGATGGGCAGGGTGAATCTGGCGCAAGTCGACGTCGACGCGCCGTTGATCCGCCTGACCGCGCGTTCGGACGGCGCGCCCAACTGGGTGCTGGAGGGCGTCGGGAACGACGGCTCCGCCGACGCGGTCGGCGATTCGGTGATCGTTGGCGGACTTGCCGTGTCGAATGCCGTCATTCGATACCGGCCGCCCGGTGCCGAGACTGATCGGGTTTTTGAAATTCCCTCGCTCCGGCTCGGTGACGATGGCGATTCGCTGAGCGCCAGCGCCATCATCTCGGCCGGTGACCAGGAGATCGAACTGGAGGCCGAGACGGATTCCTTGTTCGCACAGTTCGGCGCCAGGGAATCGTTTCAGGGTGAAATCCGCGCCCGCGCCGGCGACAGCCGCATGCGCGCAGAATTCTCCGCGTCGGGACCTTCCCCACTGGAGCATTGGGACAGCCGGGTCGAGGTCGACCTGCAATCGGACCTGCAACCAGTCATTCGGCGGGCCGACCTCATGCCGGGAATGCCGGCCCAAAATATCGGTCCACTGATGTTGACGGCATCGCTGCAGCGCTCGGGTCCGGTCTGGAAAGCCGAACGGATCGAGATGACGGTGATGGAAAGCAGTCTGAAAGGCCGGCTCTCCCTGGATGTCGGCGAAGAAGTGCCGGTTGTCGAGGGCGCACTCGAATCGCGCTCGATCAACGTCGCGGCGCTGCAGGCCGCTATGGGAAGCGATGAATCCCGAATCGCGATCGACTCCTTGCCTGTCTTGCCCCCGTTGGCAGGAACCGTGGAACTCGAAATCGCGCAAATTGCCGGGATGGCAATGGTATTCACGGACTTCAGCGCACGGCTCGAACTGGCCGAACGTCGCCTGGCTGCCGAACAACTTTCTTTTGCCGTCGCCGGCGGCAAAGTGGAAGGCGCGGCCGAAGTCACGAGCGCACCGGATTCGCTGCAGGCGGGGCTCGACCTTTCGGCAGCCGACATTCGGTTCGGCGACGTGGCCTCCGGGCTTGAGGCGGCCGGCCGCATGCCGGAAGGGACGCTGCAAGGAAGACTGAAAGGAAGGCTGGCCGCATCGCTCGGCCCCATCGACCGGGCAAGCCTGGAGCAGGCAGGCTCGCCGACAGCGATGCTCGCCTCGAATTTTCGCCTGCCGCACGCCGAATTTTCGTTTGAAGGCAACAGGTTCGAAGACGGCGTGGAAGATGCGACCCGGCTTTCGATCAACGCGGATGTGTCGCCTGAATCGACGGTGCCGTCGGTGTCGGTTTCCGGCGTCGTGGCCTCGCGACCGCTGGACCTGAACATCGAAGGCGATCCGTTGGCGGATTTTGAATCCGGATCCGGCTACGCCCTGAAGGCACGCGCTTCGTCGGGCGGCCTGGCGTTGGCTGTCGATACGACGCTTGAGGCCGTTGTCCAGCCCGCCGAATTCTCCGGCCATGTCTCCGTTCATGCCGAGAACGGCCGGGACCTCGAGCGGTGGACAGGCCGGCCGGTGATGGCGCTGCCGGCCTTCGATGTGACTGCAGGGCTGCAGCGCCGGGGCGAGCTCTGGACTGCCGAACCCTTCCGGATCGAGATAGCCGAAACGGACCTGCAGGGGCAGCTGCGTTTCAGCGCCAGCGAACGGCCGCGATTCGATGCCGAGCTGACCACCGAAACGCTGGATTTGGCGGGGCTTTCACGCTTGTCACGACAAGCGTCATCACAAGCGGGCACTCCGTCACACGGCAATGCCGAATCCAGCGCTGCGCGAGGCGTTGTCGATCTTTCGGTGCTTCGGTCCTTCGATGCCACCCTGGATCTGAGTGCAAGCGAGGTGGCTCTTCCGGACTTACCGGCGCTGCGACAGTTCGAACTTGACGGCACGCTGGATGGAGGCGAACTTAACGTGGATTCGCTGGGGTTCGAATTGGCCGGCGGTACGGTTGCGCTGCAGGGGTCGATGGACGTCAACAGTTTGCCGGCATCGGCACGCGTGGAGGCACGGTTCTCCGATCTGGCGCTGGGGCGGATGGCCGACACTTTCACGCCGCTGGAAGAGCGGCTGGGATTGCTGTCGGGGGAGCTGCATGCGATCGTGACGCAAAGCCTGGACGACGCGGTGCGCGACGACGTGATTGCGCCCGTGATCGGGCGTCTGAAGATCGAGCCGTCGACGCTGCAGTTCGCCGACGCCGAGGCCGGAACCGAGCTCAGGATTACGGCACAGACCCGCGGTCTCGAAGACGGCGAGCAACAATTTGAAATGGACGGCCGGGGCACCTACGACGGCGACGCGCTCTCGATCCGCTTCCGTGGTGACGCGCTGCTGGATGCGCGACTCCCCGACCGGCCTTATTCGGTGGACCTGGATGCCCGCGCGGTCGAGAGCCGCATAGAACTGGACGGAACGCTGCTTCGTCCGTTGTCGCTGGCGGGAATGGATCTCGAATTGTCACTGAAAGGTCCGGGTCCGGAGCGGCTCAGTCGGTTGCTGGGCGTGCCGTTGCCGGAATTGCCGCGGTACGAACTGTCCGGCCGGCTGGGACTCGACGATGGCCGATGGTCACTGTCGAATTTCGACGGCACGGTCGGGGAGAGTGATCTCCGGGGTCGGCTGCAGTTCGATGCAGGGGTATCGCCGCCCCGGCTGACAGGCCGTCTGCGTTCCGATTCGCTGGACATCGAAGATTTCGGTGAAATTTTCGGGGTCGAGCGCGGCTCCGAAGCGGCGGGAACGATTGCTGCGTCCGAAGAAGGGCGAGCCCAAGGTGAGGATCGATATGTCCTGCCGGATGGACCATTCGCCGGCGACGCCTGGCGGCAGGTTAACGCCGACGTGCAGTATCGCGGCGCTTCGGTGCGTGCCGGCGATGTGCCGTTGAGTGAAGTGGTGGTCGATTTTCGCCTGAAAGACGGCATGGGGAAATTCGAACCGGTAGGGTTCGGCGTCGGGGACGGCAGGCTCGACTTCACGCTGGCGCTGGATGCAAACCAGGATCCGCCAACCGGCACACTGGGTGTGCGGGTGCGCTCGGTAGATCTTCGCGATGCACTGCGCGATTGGGATCTTGCCGAGGAAAGCGTCGGCATCATCGCCGCGGAGGGCAAGTTCTGGGTTCGCGGGCGGTCGGTGGCGGCGTTGCTGGGATCGGCCGACGGCGGCCTGGTCATTCTGATGGCCGAAGGAAGCCTGGATGCGCTGCTGGTCGAACTTGCAGGACTGGATGCCGGTGAGGCGTTTCTGAGCTGGGTGGGCGAGCGCGACACCGTTCCCATCAATTGCACTTACGTCGATCTGCAGTCGAGGCAGGGAAGCGTCCGGTTCGATACGTTCGTGGTCGATACGCCCGACACGATCTTCACGGCCGGCGGCCACGTGGACATGAACGACGAACGTGTCGATGTTTCCATCATCGCGCACCCGCGGGACGCCAGCGTGCTTGTCGGGCGCACGCCACTTCATGTTGGCGGTACATTCGATGCCATCGAGGTCGGCATCCACGGGGGTGAACTAGGAGTGCGCGCCGGCGCAAGCGCCGCATTGGGTGCAATCGGGGGCCCGCTGGGCGCGTTGCTGCCTTTGCTGGACGTCGGAGACAACGAGGGCAAGGGCTACTGCCAGGGCTTGGCGTCCCGCACGCTCGATGCAATCAAGGTCAGTGGGCCAAGCCAATGAATCCGTTGAAATCGAGCATGACGCGAAGGGTAATGCTGATAGGGTCGATCGTCGCCGCGACGCTTGCGATGGGATGTGCCAATCCCTGGGCCGATGACTCGGCGAAGCTCGAGAACCAGGATGCCGTCGCCGCGGTGCGGATCAAGGCGGCGTTGATCGCCGAACCGGGCCTGGCCGGCTCGGCCATCGATGTCGAGATCGACAACGGCAAGGCGTTGTTGACCGGCTTCGTGGAGAGCGAGGCGCAGTCGCGCGAAGCCGTGAGGGTCGCCCGCCTTCAGCAGGGCGTCTCGACCGTAGTCAACAGGCTTGTCGTCAAGTAGCGTCTTCGTTGCGCCCGCGCTTGTCCTGCGGCGGGAGGTTCTGCCGACCTGTGAGCCGGAGACGGGATCGTTATCATGGGTGGGTTCGTTGCCTCGTGTGCCTGTGAATTCCCCGGCGGCCGGCTGGCGGAGGGCGGGAAGGCAACGCCATGATCCGGATTCGTCAGGGTGATTCATGTCGTCAGCTGCAATCGTCTTTCTGATACTCGTCGTTTCGTTCGCGCTTCTGGTCAGCGGAAAAATGAAGCCGGACATCGTTGCGGTGCTGGTGTTGCTGGCCCTGGTGTTCACAAGCGTGATCGAGCCGGCCCAGGCATTCGTCGGTTTCAGCAGCTTCGCGGTGGTCACGATCGCGGCATTGATGATCATCGGCGACGGCCTCGAAAAGACGGGCGTCGTCGACTGGGTTGCCAAAAAGCTGGAGAAGGCGATCCGCAAGCGCTACGGCCGGCTGCTGTTCATCAATACCGCGGTGCCCGGCTTGCTGTCGGGTGTGATCAATATCGTCGCGGCCGCGTCGTTCTTCATTCCGGTGATCCTGCGCCTGTGCAAGGAAATGGGCGTCTCGCAATCGCGGGTGTTGATGCCGATGGCGTGCGCGGCCCTGATGGGGGCCAACCTGACCCTGATC
>DATFJJ010000086.1:0-2127 GCA_035269245.1 Wenzhouxiangellaceae bacterium
GTGCAACACGTGTTCCTTGCCCAGCGCACCGTACTCGGTGATCACCAGCTGTCCGCCCGGCTTGATAACCCTGATGGCATGCTCCAGTGCTCGCCGCCGGGCGTCCGATGGCATCTCGTTGAGCAGCAGGAACATCAGCCCTGAATCGAACCGGTCATCGCCGAATTCAAGTGCCTCGGCATCCATCAGATGCAGATCGGCCTTGTCGCGCAGGCCGGCTTGGCGCAACTTGGTGTCGGCCAGGCCCAGCTGGATAGGCGCAACATCGAGTACGGTCAGCGGGTTGTCGCCCAATCGCGCGGCAAGCTTCGGTACGAGGTCGCCGTAGGCCGAGGCGATCAGAACGGTGGAGCCGGTCTCGGCATTCGCGCCGAAGTGCGCCAGCGTGGCATCCACCATCTTGCGGTACTGGCCGAAGACGATGCAGTTGATGACCGGCATGTGATCGAAGAACCAGACGCCGGGACGCCAAAGATAGGCCCAGCGATAGTGACCGGAAATGTAATCGGGGATCGGCACGCAAGGCGCGGCCAGGCGCGATGCTTGTGCCATCGCCTGTGGCTGCGGTCGATTGCGTTTGAGCGCTTTCACGAGGCGGGCTCCTTCATGTTGTGCCTGGATGCCGTCCGATAAGCTGCGTGACTTGCGGCTTTATGCGACGCGAATAGTATATCCGTTGTTGTCGCATGTAGCCGGCCTTCATGTCTCGAGGACGTTCGCAATCCCACTCAGCGCGTTAATGAGTTGCCGATTGCAGAGGCCGGGTCTCGAATGGCCGCCCGGACCGCATCCGGCTGAACCGGCCAGCGTGCCACGCCGTCTGCGCTGTGCACAGACGGCGTCATTGACATTAGTCGGGGCTCCCGACAACAGTAAGCTTACTGTGCTTCGCTGGCGTAGAAGTTGGCAAGTGCCTTCATCTCGTCTTCGCTCAGCTGCATGACCTCGGCCATGCTTTCCGGCTGCCAGCGCTCGCCTGCCTTGTAGTGCTTGAACTGCTCGATCAGGTAAGGAATCGGCTGCCCGGCGAGAACGCCGGCATCGTCGAATGGCTCGGAGCCCGAAGCGGTATGGCAGCGCGCGCAATTTTCCTCATGGATCGAGGCGCCCTGCTCGGCCAGTGCCGCGTCGACTTCCTGCTCGAACGGTTCGAACGACATCTCGCCGTAGTATTCAGCCAGCGCCATTGCGTCGTCTTCCGACAAGCCCTGCACAATGGTGCAGTGGTTGTCCGCTTCCACGTCTGCGAATGCGTCGGCAGCGCAAGGCCGTGCCTCTTCACCGAAGATCGCGAACTGGTTTTCGAGGAAGAAACTGCCGACGCCGCCGATGTTCGGAATATTGGCGTCGTCGCTGGCGCCCGATTCGCTGTGACAGGCGACACAGGCTTCGCCCGCTGCCGGCATTTCGGCAACTGCTGTGCCCATGCCCGTCGCGAGAACGAGACCTGCTGCAATAGTGAGTGATTGTCTGGTCATGTTTTTCATTGGCTCTCCTGCACTGATGAGTGAATTGTTCGGAAATCTATTTGCAACTTCGTCTCTCCCGAATCCTGACAAACTCAATTTTACACGCTTCAGAATTAACCGTATCTGAATGCGGGTCTCCGAGACCATTGCCGGTGACGCGTCGCTGCAGTGACCGGTCAGTAACGGCGGAACTGAACTATTGGAACCGATAGCGCAGCATGGCGCTGATCACATGCACGGTGCGGTCGGGGGTCTGCTCACCCAGACTGAGCAGCGTCGGCACCGTACCCGGCAGCACATTATCGCGGAAAAAGTCGTCTTCGCTCAGCTTTCCGACCAGGTAGCCCAGGCGAAGATTCAGATTCTCCCGCAGCGCCCGCTCCAGCGATGCTTCGAGCGTGAATCGGCCGGTCTCCAGTTGCGGGAACTCCGGAGAGACCGTGCCGCGCTTGTCGATTGCGATTTCGCCGGTTGCCGCAGCATAGCTCAGGTCGACTGAACCGCGAACCCACTGGCCCGGCAGTTCGTCGAAATTGACGCCGACGCCGGCGGTCCGGAACCTGTCATCCTGAGTCGCGAACCAGGCTGCGCCGTCGACGTTGTCGGCGCCGCGAATATCGGCTTCCAGTTTTTCGAAGGCCACGAAAGCATGTGCCGA
>DATFJJ010000087.1:0-5325 GCA_035269245.1 Wenzhouxiangellaceae bacterium
TGTGCCCGCACGACCAGGCTCGCGGCTATCACGAGCTGATCGACGATCTGGACAGGATGCTGCGCGAGATCACCGGTTTCGACGCCATCTCGCTGCAACCCAATGCAGGATCCCAGGGCGAGTACGCCGGGTTGCTGACCATCCGGCACTGGCAGGACGCGCGCGGCGAGGGCCACCGCAAGGTCTGCCTGATCCCGTCCTCGGCGCACGGCACCAACCCGGCCAGCGCCCAGATGGTGGGTTATCGCATCGTGGTCGTGGGCTGTGACAGCAAGGGCAACATCGACCGCACCGATCTGTCGTCCAAGATCGAAAAGCACCGCGACGAACTGGCGGCATTGATGATCACCTATCCCTCCACCCATGGCGTTTTCGAGCAGGACGTCGTCGAGATCTGCAATGAGATTCGTGACGCCGGCGGCCAGGTATATCTCGACGGCGCCAACATGAACGCGCTGGTCGGCGTCTCGCGGATTGCCGACTATGCCGACGTTTGCCACCTCAACCTGCACAAGACCTTCTGCATTCCGCACGGCGGCGGCGGCCCGGGCGTCGGACCCATCGGCGTTCGCGAGCACCTGGCACCGCACCTGCCGGGCCACGTCAGCGGCATTCTGGGCGCAGGCCACGGTACAAACCCGGCCGTGTCGGCGGCGCCGTGGGGCTCGGCCGCGATCCTGCCGATATCGTGGGCGTATATCGCGCTGATGGGTCGGGACGGGCTGCGCAAGGCCACGGATGTCGCGATCCTCAACGCCAACTATGTCGCCAAAGGTCTCGAAGGACACTACGACATCCTCTATACCGGCAGAAACGGCCGCATCGCGCACGAATGCATCGTCGACCTGC
Organism: Wenzhouxiangellaceae bacterium; assembly: GCA_035269245.1. GTDB lineage: Bacteria > Pseudomonadota > Gammaproteobacteria > Xanthomonadales > Wenzhouxiangellaceae. Next base: position 850 of record DATFJJ010000087.1, read on the forward strand.
GCCCGTTCAAGGAATCCGCCGGCATCAGCGAGGAGGACGTAGCCAAGCGCCTGATCGACTTCGGCTTCCACGCGCCCACCATGTCGTGGCCGGTACCCGGGACGCTGATGATCGAGCCGACCGAAAGCGAATCCAAACAGGAACTGGACCGGTTCATCGAGGCCATGGTCGAAATCCGGCGCGAGATCGACAAGGTCGCCGCCGGCGAGTTCGACGCCGAGGACAATCCCATCAAGATGGCGCCCCACACCATCGCCGAACTGTCCGACGACGAGTGGAATCATCCTTACTCCCGCCGGCAGGCCGGCTGGCCGGTGGCGTCGTTGAAGCTGGGCAAGTTCTTCGCATCATGCGCACGCGTCGACAACGTCTATGGCGACCGCAACCTGGTCTGCTCCTGCCCGCCGCTGTCGGATTACGCCTAGGAATCTCTGAAGCGAAATGAAAACGGCCCGGGCAGAGATACCCGGGCCATTGTCTTCATGCGAAATGAAGCGGCCCACGGGGTCGCTTCAGTGGATTTCAGTCGTCTTCAGGCGTATAACCCATCGAAGACTGGAGCACGAGTGTCTCTCTCCAGTAGCCTTTGTCATCCGCCAGCGAATCACCCCAGTCTTCCCAGATCTGTTCGGCTCGCTCCTCACCCACCGCTTCGCGCAGCACGCCGGTAACGCCGAGACGATCCTCGTCCAGCGCGGCAAAATTCTCGAAGTGCGTCACCGCGAAATAGTCGGCGTCCCAGTATCCGCTGGTCATGACGTTGAACCAGTCAGCCTGGTGCTCGTACTCGGCGGCTTTCATGTAGCCCGTGATTTCGCCGACCAGCGCGCGGAAATCATCGCCTTCGTCGACCCGGAAGTTGTGAAGCTGGACGACCGTATACTCTTCGGCATCGCCGCTCCACGCCGGCAACTTTTCGGCGTAGGACGTTTCCCATGAGGCCATGTGGTCGAATACGCCTGCGCGGATCTCGTTGTTGCCCCAGCACCCGTCGCTGACCTCGTCTTCTTCGTCGAAATCGGCCCACGCGCCGAACCGGCTGACGATATGGAATCCTGTTCTATCGCCGTCGAACGATCGCCAGACGCTGTAACCGTCCTCGGCACCGTTTTCCTCCAGACAATTGGAGTAGGCTTCCATGCCCGCCCGGAACTCGGGGATGTGTCCAACTTTGGCGTGCACGTGATGAATGACGAGGTGGTAGGCGTCATCGTCTTCGTGGTTGTCCGCCACGGCGCCGGCCGAGGCGATCAACAGCGCCGCGGCACCGCTTTTCAGAACATTTGCGTTGAAGTTCATTCGAGTTTCTCCCTGAATCGTTTAGGCATCAGTGCCTGGAACCCGCGGCCAGGAAAGCAGCCGGGATTGATCAGGGTACGGCAGAGATGCTCAAAACGCAATCTTTTACGTGATGTCAATCACATTTCATCGCTCATCCGGCCACGCAATGTGCGTTGCCGACGAGGGATCGTCGTGTCGGCGGCAAAAAAAGGCGCAGAGCGAAACTTCCCAGGCAAAAAAAACGGCCCGGAAATACGGGCCGTTTTCGTTTCGCAGTTCGATCACTGCTCGCGGAGCTTGAAATTACGACCGACCCGCCTTGACGGCGGGCCGGCCGCTCGCTGCCCTGCGATTTCAGTCGTCGTTGGAGTGACTCAACTCCGTGTCGCGACGAAGCAGCACGGTGAAGTATTCCCAGTCGTCTTTCAGCGCATCACCGAACTGGGCCCACAATTCGTCGGCACGCTCTTCGCCAGCGTGCTCGCTCACAACCTTGTAGGCGCCGGCGCGGTCTTCATCCATGGCAGCGAAGTCGTCGTAGTGCGTAACCACGAAATAATCCGGCTCGTTGCTGCTGTTTCCGATCATGTCGTACCAGGAGCCCATGTGCTCGTACTCGGCTTCCTTCATGATCGAAGTTATCGCGCCCGCGGCCTCGCGGAACGCGGCGCCATCTTCCACCCGCCACTGGCGCAGCCGAACCACCGAATAGTCTTCGGCATCGCCGCTCCAGTCCGGCATCGGACGGGCGAAGCTGATCGAAATCGAGTCGACGTGCGGCATGATGTTGTCCATATGCTCGGGCCAGCAAGTCTCGCCGGCCTCGTCCGGAGAATCCATCTCGGCCCAGTTGGCCATCGTCGAAACGAACCAGTAAGTGGTGCCGTCACCCCCCACGTTGCGCCAGGCACTCCAATCTGCTTCGTCATCGTTCTCGATGAGGCACGCGTGATACGGTTTCAGGGCCTCGCGAAACTGTGAGACGTGGCCGAGCTTGATACCGGCTTCGGTCATTTGCAGGATGTGGCCGTCGTCTTCGTTCTGGGCAATGGCGCTGATGCTGGAGACCAGCAGGGCCGAAGCGCCAAGCGCCAGGATTGTTTTGGTGATTTTCACTGATTGACTCCCTGTCAAAGTTGATGAGAAATATTTTGAGTTTCCTGCCGCCCGGTGTGATATATATCACAATTATTCGCAGGTATCAAACAGGGAGTCGAAACATACCCGGTTTATCGGCGGTCAGGCCTCAGGAGGTTCGGGCAATTCGGCGGGTCCGACACGCATCGCGTGCAGACGCCGGTCGTCGGCGGCGGTCACCTCGAAGCGCCAGCCGCCGAGTTCGACGACCTCGTCCACTTCCGGCACGTAGCCGAATTCGGATACGACCAGGCCCCCGATGGTGTCGAATTCCTCGTCGCTGAACTCCGAGCCGAACGATTCGTTGAAGTCGTCGATGGTGGTCAGGGCCTGGACCAGGTAGAGCCCTTCGTCCAGCGCCTGGATATCTTCGACCGTCTCTGCGTCGTGCTCGTCGTCGATGTCGCCGACAATTTCCTCCAGCACGTCCTCGATCGTGATCAGGCCGGCGACACCGCCGTACTCGTCCACGACGATTGCCATGTGATTCTTGTTGACGCGGAATTCGTTGAGCAGCACGTTCAGCCGCTTGGATTCGGGAATGATGACCGGCTCGCGGATCAGGTCGGCCAGCTTCAAGTCGGTGTTCTCGCGCACCACCAGCTGCAACAGGTCCTTGGCGAGCAAGATACCCTGAATTTCGTCCTTGTCCTCGCCCACGACCGGGAAGCGGGAGTGTCCCGATTCGATGATCATGGCCAGGATCTCGGTGAGCGTGTCACCCTTGTGGATCACTACCATCTGCGAACGCGGAATCATTGCATCGCGCACCTGGAGTTCGTCGACCTCCAGCGCACCTTCGATCATCTTCAGCGTCTCGGCCTCTATGAGACCGCGTTCGGAGGCTTCGCGCAACAAGTCCAGCAGATCGTCACGGCTCCGGGGGTCCGCCCCGAAAATGCGTCCAAGTCTTTCCAGCCAGGTCTTGCCGCCGGAGCCGATGGTACTGCCGTTCGTACTATTGGGAGGGTCGTCGTTCATCAATGTTAATGGCTGCGGAAAAATCAGGCGCCGCTGTCTTCGCGGTAGGGATCGGGAATTTCGAGACCGGCCAGGAGTTCGCGCTCACGCTGCTCCATCAGCGTCGCCGATGGCTGTTCAATGTGGTCGAATCCTTGCAAGTGCAAGACCCCGTGCACGATCAGATGCGCCCAATGATGCGCTAGGGGCTTGCCCTGGGCCTGTGCTTCGCGCGCCACGACAGGCGCACAGAGCACAATGTCACCCATCAGCTCGGGGGCTTCTCCGGCCGGCACCCCGGGTGGAACGCTGCCCGGGAAGCTCAATACATTGGTCGCGTAGTCCTTGCCGCGCCACTGCAGATTCATCGCCCTGCCCTCGGCCTCGTCGACGATGCGGATGCAGACTTCCGAGCGCGCCGGGTCGTCCATGGCGGCTTCGGCGAAGCGCGAAAGGGTCTGATCGTCGGGAATACCGTCCAGCTCGAGCTGGCGCTGGATTTCAACCCGCATTATTCACCACCCGTTCGTCGCGAGGTGCTGACAGGTCGCGGAGCTGGGGCGTTTTGCGACCAAGCGGACCGGAGGCGTACTCGCCTGTACGTTGAGGATGCGCGACCGAGTAAAACGCCCCAGATGCGGGGCCTGAAAGCGCCGCAGTAGAGCGGGTGGTGAATAATGCGGGTCTAACGGGCATGATGATCCGGGGATTCGTTTTCGGAAGCCCGATCATACGCCTCGACGATGCGCCGAACAATCGGATGGCGAACGACGTCGCGCGCATCGAAGAAGGTCAGGCCCACGCCTTCGACCTCCCTGAGCAACCCGATCGCCTGCTTGAGACCCGACAGCGACTTCGGCGGCAGATCGATCTGGGTCAGGTCGCCCGTGATGACGGCCTTGGAGCCGAAACCGATCCGGGTCAGGAACATCTTCATCTGCTCCGGCGTGGTGTTCTGAGCCTCGTCCAGGATTACATAGGCGTCGCTGAGCGTGCGCCCGCGCATGTAGGCAAGCGGGGCGACCTCGATGACGTTGCGTTCGATCAGCCGGCCGACCTTTTCAAATCCCATCATTTCGTAGAGCGCGTCGTAGAGCG
>DATFJJ010000088.1:0-4758 GCA_035269245.1 Wenzhouxiangellaceae bacterium
ATGGTGATCTTCGGCCTTCTTTCCGGCGCCGTCGTACTGCAGCTGATCCATCGCTATGCGCCGCACGAACATTTCATCATCGGCCGGGAGGGGCCTGACGCCGCGGCCCTGAGCCGGATCTGGCTTTTCGTCATCGCGATCACGCTCCACAACTTTCCCGAAGGCATGGCCGTCGGGGTCGGTTTCGCGGGCGGCAATATCGAGAACGGCATCGCCCTGGCCACCGGCATAGGTCTGCAGAACATCCCGGAAGGGCTTGCCGTCTCCGTTGCCCTGCTGACAGTCGGCTACAGCCGCGGCCGGGCTTTCCTGATCGGCGCGATCAGCGGCCTGGCCGAACCCGTCGGAGGACTGTTCGGCGCCGCAGCGGTGGCGGTCGCCGGGCCGATGATGCCCTGGACACTGGGTTTTGCCGCCGGTGCGATGCTGTTCATCATCAGCGACGAGATCATCCCCGAAACCCATCGCCGCGGCTACGAGACCGTAGCCACGTTTTCATTGATGATCGGGTTCGCGTTGATGATGTACCTGGACGCGACGCTGGGCTGATTCGGCCCCAGGACCAGCGATCAAGGTTCGAACCCATTGGCGAACAGAATGTCGATCTCGCCGGCCGTCAACGCATGCGTTCTCTGCATGTCGATGACGAGCCGCTCGAACGGCTCGTCCTGAACCACATCGGGCCAGTCCTTGGTCACCGCGATGGCACGCCATGCACGCCGATAGATGACGCGTGCGCGAGCGACAATCTCGTCGCCCGGCGTTACGACCGAAGGCAATCCGAAAGTGAAATCTGCCGACTCCACCGCGCCCGGCGGGATCGTGCTGCTGGCAATCAGCGTGTCGGCATCGATGAACGATACCGGGCTTATCGGTTCGCCCTCTCCGTTGATCCGCCCTTCCAGTACCCTGGCATAGCCCCGGCCGGCGAGACCGCCGAAATCGCCATCCTGTCGGCCGTCGACATCGTCGCTGGCCCAGTCCGGAACTCGGTCACCGGCGATCTGGTTCAACGCCTGGCCGTTCAGCGAGACGTCCACGACGAGAAAGGCGTTGCGGACATCGACGCCGGTCGGCCAGTTGTGACCCTGCAGGAGATTGCGCACGCTGGTGTCGACGACGACCGAACCGGCTTCGACGTTCACACTCATTTCAACCTCGACCGGCGCGTCGAACACCCCGGAGTAGACCCCGTGAAAGCTGTGGTCATGGCGCTGCTCGGCCGGCCGCTCCACGGCTTGTCCGTTGGTAGAGACGGTGCCGGAGCCGACGGCAATCGGCATGTGACAGTGCTGGCAATGGATGCCGGCCGCGGCGGCAGGCGACTGCTGCCATTCCTCGTAGGTCGCCTGCCCGGGCGCGCCGGTGAACGGATTCTGATATTGGTGGCAGCTTGCGCAGAACTTCGAAGACGAGAACACCGGCGCGTACGCCGCGCGCATACGGTCGAAACCGACGTCGTCCAGCGGCCCCCAGACATGCTCTTCGGTCGCCGCGCTGTTGCCCCGGAAAGACAGCGGGAAACGGAACTCGGCATTGCCGAGCAGGTGGATCGCCTGGATGTCGTCGCTGACCCGGTGCAGCTGGTGACAACTGGTGCAGGTCACCCCGTCGAGGCCCGGCGCGCTGGCGACTTCATTGAACTTGACCGCGCCAGGGTCGTCCGGCCGCTCGTTCGGGGCATGGCAGACGGCACAGAATCCGCTGTCTTCGGCGTCGTGCACGGCGGTGAATACGTAACCTTCGGCCGATGCGCCGGTGCCGTCGCCGGTGCCGTCGCCGGAATACAGGTCGCGCACCAGTGCGTTGACGGCTGCGCCGGCATGGTTGCTCCGTTGCCACTCGTCCCAGTGATCGGCATGACAATTGCGGCATCCGTCGGTGGAGACGATCGGCTGGTATTCGAGATTCTCGAGTCCGGGGATCGGCTCGAGCCTGATTTCGACATCGTCACCCTCCGAGGCGCTAACGACATCGGTGCGGTACTGGGCAGGGGTGTCCGGATCGTAGGTCAGGGCCGCGGCGATCGCGACGTTGGAGGCGCCGGGCGGCACCGGCAGTTCGAACCGGCCCTGTTCGTCGGTGACGACGATCTGGGCCGTCGGCACGGCCTGCTCGTGTACACGGGCGCCGGCGATAGGCTGGCTGGTGGCGTCATCGACAACCTGGCCGGTGATCAGACCGGAAATCTGGGCCGGCGCCGAATTCGCCAGGACGGCGACCAGCAATATGATCGGATAAAACGAAGAGAATCGAGAGCGCGGGCCCGCGACAGCGGGAAGGTCTTCAGGCATGACTGCGGAATCCTGTGCAACCTTCCGCCAGTATATTCTATATTAGTGATTGCGAATTAAAATTCCCCACGGCGTCGCCTACGACGTCCCTCGGCGGGAATTACTCTGGAACTGCGCCGATAATCCGCCAACCGGTTCAAGCCCGGGCGGGCAGGCGCTGCCGCATCAGCCATTCGAGAGCGAGTTCGTGCTGACGATTGCCATCGCTCACGTACAACACGCCGTCGGTAATCATCAGACCCCATTCGATCTTGCGCGGAAGATCGACAGCCAGTGCGTCCATCGGCTCGCGCGGCAAAACCGCAATTTCGAGATTGTCCAGGCCGGCCACCCGGTGCAATACCTGCTCGGCCCACTGCTCGATATTGCCGTAGGCGAGCAATGAGGTCCGGGGACAGCGACGCGCGCACCAGGTCAGCCTATCCGAGTCCGGCCGCCCGACGTCGATCCAGTGTTCCATTCGTCCGTCCAGTCCGCGCAGGCTCAGCGCGGGCTCGTCGACTTCGGACAGGCCTCGACCGAATTCCAACCGCTCGTCGTACCAGAGACCGTAGGCCAGCATTCGCGCGACCATGCGCTCCTCTGTTTCCGAAGGATGCCGCGCGACGGTCATGTGGACGGCCTCGTAGATACCACGATCGGTATCCGAGATATCCAGATGGACCTTGTAGGTTGTTGCCGTCAGCGCCATGAAAAAACACCTGGCCGGGTTGGTAGTCGTGCGGCAGTGTAGTCCTTTCCCATGCTCGAAATTTGATTCGGCGCAATGGGGACTCCCTGATTTCATCAATCGATATCAGACGGAACCTTACGATTCCTTCGGAGGAATCTTCAAACGACCACCGGGCAGTCGCTGTTGTCCCGACGCCCCACCGGCGAGTTCCGCCCAGGCGCGTCGCACCGTCTCGCTGCCGTGGATGCGTTCCAGCCGGCGAACGGTGAAGTGTCCGTGCGCCATGTCCTGGAAATGGTCGATGAATATCGCGTTGATCGCGGCGCCGCCGAACGCGCCGACCAGAGGTACCGCCTGCGCCGCAGCCTTTTCGGAAACCACGATCGAAAAGCGTGCCGCGACCTGCGAGACCAGGCGTACGACAGCCGGCGCCGATTTCTGGCTCAACCCTTTTTGCGCGATATGCGATGCCGCCTCGGAAATAGTGCGCGCCAGCGCTACCCTGGCGGCGAAGTAGCCGGCTTCGGCTGCATCGTCGGCTTTCGAGCGACCACCCAGCGCAAGCACCTGCAGGCATTGCAACCGCGCTTCCGGCTGGTCCAGCTTCTCTCCCTGCGCGCGCGCGATATCGGCAATCGAGCGCAGCATGATGGTGGTCGATAGCGGCAGTTCGACTGAAAGCGCCATGAGCCCGAATGCGCCGCCGGTGGCGCCGGAGGCCGTTGCGGCCGCCTTGTGCCAGAAGTTGGACGCGGCGCCGGCATATCCGGCATCCATGGTGCCAAGTGCAACCGAGAGGGAGGACTCGATCGCCTTGCGCGACGCCTCGTTGACAACCTGGCCCCAGCGTTCCGGCAGCAACTGGAATCCACGCTCGATGGGGGTACCGACAAGGTCGCTGATTCGGGCGGCCAGGCCGGGATGCTCGAGCAGATCGTAAGCCCGCCGCAGTTCCTCCAGTTCGGCCCGGTCTTCAATCATGGCAAGGTCTCGGCCCGGTGACGGGGACGCTGCCGGGAATTCCGGCTTCGCCTGGCGCACATTCAACGCTCATTGAAAACGAACTTGCTCGAAAACAGAAAATTGAAGGTCATGCCTACCAGTCCGCCGACCCAGACGCCGATCAGCGGCATCACGGCATCCCAGAATCGCGTCAGATCGGCCTGCTCACCGAGAAAGACCACCAGCGCGAACACGCCGAAATTCAGGACGCCGCCCAGCGCATGTACGCTGAAGAAACGAACCAGCTCGTCGAACAGCACCCGCCCTCTTTCGATGTGGTGAAAGGTGAAATACCGATTGAGCACATAGCCGGCCGACATCGCCGCGGCATATGAGAAAACGCGTGCAATGTACGCATTGAAGCCCGGCAGATCCTTGAGCAGATACAGCAATGCGGCATCGATCAGCGCAATGCTGCCGCCGACGCAGGCAAAGCGAAAGAACGTCGCGCGCTGGCTGGACGAGCGAACGCCGCGGTCGAGTAATCGCATTGAAGTCTTTACGGGAATCTTCCAGGCTCCTGTGGATCGTGTGGCACAGCGGCATCGGCGTTCGTGAATATTCTACCCGCCCTCGATCAGTCTCTTCCGGTCGAGAGCCTCACGGAAGATGATCGGCGCCGGAGACGCCTCCTACAACCCCCAAAGCAAGACGCCCCCTACAAACCCGACACAGTCCGTAGGAGCGGTCTCCAGGCCGCGAGATGGATTTCCCGACGTTCGCACTTTTTCCGGTTTTCCTACAAAGATTCATCTGATTTTCCGATTCCAATGACTCGCCCCGAGTCAG
>DATFJJ010000089.1:0-8247 GCA_035269245.1 Wenzhouxiangellaceae bacterium
CTTCAGGGTCTCGAAGCCGGCTATGCCGGTCGCCAGGGCCTCTACCTCTTCAGGCGCACAGCCGGCCTTCTGCGGCTCCCGGTCGATATTGACCTGCAGCAGCAGGTTGAGCGGCCCAAGGTCATCCGGGCGTTGCTCACCCAAGCGGCGAACGATCTTCGGCCGGTCCACGCTCTGAACCCAGTCGAAGCGTTCGGCGATGGCGCGTGTCTTGTTGGACTGGATCGGTCCGATGAAATGCCATTCCAGAGACTCGGTCGAGATCCGGTCCTGCTTGGCGACGGCCTCGTCGAGATAGTTCTCGCCGAACCGCGCAATGCCGGCGGCATGGACGCGCTCGATTTCTCCTGTGGTCCGGGTCTTGCTGACCGCCAGCAGCGCGACGCTATCGCGGCTGCGCCCGGCACTTTCGCAGGCATTGGCAATCCGTTTTTCGAGGTGGTCGATGCGTTCGGCCAGGGGTTCGTAATCGGGCATTTTATCGGCGCGCCGGAATCGGGTATGATCAGCTTCATTGTATGAGACTGTCGTGGGCAACGCGCACGTCTTGCCAGTCTGGTTGATTCTCTGGGGAACGTTATGGACATTACCGAGCTGTTGGCATTTACTGTCAAGAACAACGCCTCCGACCTGCATCTTTCGGCCGGTTTGCCGCCGATGATTCGCGTTGACGGCGACATCCACCGGATCAATGTGCCGGCGATCGAGGCCAAGGACATGTCGGACCTGGTCTACTCGACCATGAACGACCACCAGCGCCGCGATTTCGAGGCCGAACTGGAAGTGGATTTCTCCTACAACGTGCCGGGTCTGGCGCGATTCCGCGTCAACGCTTATCACCAGGACCGCGGCACGGGTGCGGCCTTCCGAGTGATTCCGAACGAAATCTGGACGCTGGAAGACCTGCAGGCGCCGCCTGTCTTCCGCGACATCATCGACGTTCCGCGCGGGTTGATTCTGGTCACCGGTCCGACCGGGTCGGGCAAGTCGACCACGCTGGCGGCGATGGTCGACCACCTCAACAAGAACGTCGCCGGGCATATCCTCACCATCGAGGATCCGATCGAGTTCGTGCACAATTCAAAGAAATGCCTGATCAACCAGCGCGAGGTCAAGAAGGACACGCTGAACTTCAACGCCGCGCTCAGATCGGCGCTGCGCGAGGACCCGGACATCATCCTGGTCGGTGAGCTTCGCGATACCGAAACCGTGCGCCTGGCGCTCACGGCGGCCGAGACCGGCCACGTCGTTTTCGGCACCCTGCATACCTCGTCGGCGGCCAAAACCATCGACCGCATCATCGACGTCTTTCCCGGCGAGGAAAAGGCGATGGTGCGTTCCATGCTTTCCGAATCGCTGCGCGCAGTGGTCGCGCAAACGCTGATGAAGAAGGTCGGCGGCGGCCGGGTCGCGGCACACGAAATCATGATTGCAACGCCTGCAATCCGCAACCTGATTCGCGAGGACAAGGTCGCGCAAATGTATTCGGCCATCCAGACCGGCCAGAACGTCGGCATGACCACGCTGGACCAGAGCCTTTCAGAGCTCGTGAGGCGCGGCCTGGTGGCCAAGCCGGAAGCGCGTCGCAAGGCGGTCGACAAGAAGGCTTTCGCCTGATCCGGCAGGTGGCCTGATCGGGATGTCCTGCGAGACGACAGCGGCCTGAAGAAAGCGGGGCCTGAAACTGTTCGGCCTTAGACAGACCGGCCTTAAAACATACGAGGAGACCGGCAATGAGTGTAATCGACAGCTGGCTGAAGATGCTGCATGACGAGAGCGGTTCTGACTTGTTCGTGACGGTTGGTGCGCCGCCGTGCATCAAGGTCAACGGGAGAATCAAGCCGGTCAACCGCGAGCCGCTTTCGAAGGAGTCGGCCACCAGCATCGTGCTGGGCACGATGTCCGAAGAGCAGGCCGAGCAGTTCAAGGCCGAACGGGAGCTGCAGTACGCGATCTCGATCGAGGGCTTTGCCCGATTCCGCATGAGCGCGTTCTACCAGCGCGGCTCGATCGGCGTGGTCTGCCGTCGTATCGAAACCAAGATTCCGACTTTCGAGGAACTGGCCCTGCCAGAGGGTCTGGGCGACCTTTCCATGTCCAAGCGCGGCATCATCGTCATGGTCGGCGCCACCGGCACCGGCAAGTCGACCACGCTGGCGGCCATGGTGGGCCACCGCAACGAGAATTCCACCGGCCATATCATCTCGATCGAGGATCCGATCGAATACGTTCATCGACACAGGCGCTGTATCATCACGCAGCGCGAGGTCGGCATCGACACCGAATCGTTCGAGATGGCGCTGCGCAATACGCTTCGCCAGGCGCCCGACGTGATCATGATCGGCGAAGTGCGCACGCGGGAGGCGATGGAACACGCGATCACTTTCGCCGAAACCGGGCACCTCTGCCTGACCACGCTGCACGCCAACAACGCCAACCAGGCGATGGACCGAATTCTCCATTTCTTCCCCGAGGAGCGCCATAACCAGGTCCTTCTGGATCTCAGCTTCAACCTCAAGGCAGTTGTTGCGCAGCAGCTGGTGCCTTCGATCGACGGCAGTCGGCGCCACGTGGCGCTGGAAGTTCTGTTGTCGAGTCCGTTGGTGCAGGAGAAGATCCGCAAGGGCAAGATCGACGAGCTCAAGCAGATCATGAAGGACTCGGTGCATCACGGCATGATCATCTTCGACCAGAGCCTGCTCAAGCTCTATCAGGAAGGCAAGATTTCGTATGAAGAAGCCGTGCGCCATGCCGATTCGGCGAATGAAGTGCGCCTGGCAGTCAAGCTCAGCGAGGGCGGCGACGCCGAGTCGCTGTCGCGCAGCCTGCGCGACGTAGACCTGCTTGACAACCAATAGGCGCGGCTTAACCACCGTTTAACCAGGCCTGGCGTAGACTTGCATCGGTCGTCAAGGTACTGCGACTGGCCTATGGCCCGACATTGCTAGTGATTACAGAAACGGGGCACAACCCTGGCCCGGGCACCCGCCCGGGCTTTTTTTACGCTCTAGCCCGGGACGTCACCGGAAGGCGGGGATCATGCGGATTCTTATCATTGAAGATAACCGGGACATCGCAGCAAATCTCGGCGATTACCTGACCGACCGCGGTCATGAAGTGGATTATGCGTTCGACGGCGTCACCGGTCTGCACCTTGCTATCGTCAATGAATTCGACGCGATGGTGCTCGACCTTGCGCTGCCCGGGATGGACGGCCTGGAAGTCTGCCGCAAGTTGCGCGAAGAAGGCCGAAAGGAAACGCCTGTGCTGATGCTCACGGCGCGAGACCAGCTCGACGACAAGCTGGCCGGCTTCGACTCCGGCGCCGACGATTACCTGGTCAAGCCCTTCGAACTGCGCGAGGTGGAGGCACGCCTGGAAGTGCTTTCACGGCGCGGCCAGCGCGTTGCGCAGCGCGAACTCGATGTCGGCGACCTGCATTTCAACCTCGAAACCCTGACGGTCTCGCGGGCCGGCAAGAAAATCGATCTCAACCCGATCGGACTCAAGCTGCTCGAGAAACTGATGTCGGCTTCGCCGGCGGTGGTCTCGAGGGCCGAGTTGGAGCATCACGTGTGGGGCGAGGAACTGCCCGACAGCGACAGCCTCCGGGTTCACATTCACAGCCTGCGCGCGGCGATCGACAAGCCGTTCGACAAACCATTGTTGACGACGCGCCACGGCATCGGTTACAGCCTGGTCGAGCCGGATGCAACTGCGTCACAGGCTTAAAAGCCGAATCATATTTTCGTTCCTGCTGTTCGGCACGCTGCTCAGCGTGCTGTTTGCGGCCGCCGTTCTATTCTTGCAATCGCTGCTCGAAGATGCATTGATTGCGCGCACGCTGGAGCAGGAGCTTGACCAGTACCTGGAGGAGGTCCGGCGCAATCCGTCGGTTCTCGAGCCGTTCTATTCGCGAATCGAGGGCTACCTGACCCGGCCTGGGCGAGCGGAAATCGTGCCCGAGGAATTTCGCAGCCTGCCGACCGGCGTGCATGATGTCAGCACCAGCGGCAAGGCCTACAAGGCGGCGGTTCGCAAGGACGATGACTTCTGGGCGTTCTTGACCTACGACGTTTCCGAGAACCGTGAGTTGTCGCGGCGGCTGATCTGGGGGCTTGCAGTCGCAGTACTGCTGTTTTCGCTATTGTCGCTTGCGCTGGGAATGTGGTCGGCCGGTCGCGTGATGGCGCCCGTGTCCAACCTGGCGCGCCGACTCGAGGCACTCGAAGGCAACGAGGGGGAGCTTGACCTGGCGCGGCACTTTCCGGACGACGAGGTCGGCCAGCTGGCCGCCGTGGTCGATGAATACTCGCACAAGCTCAACGAGCTGGTCGAACGCGACAAGGCATTCAACGCCGACGTGTCGCACGAGCTGCGAACCCCGCTGGCCGTGATTTCAGGCGCAACCGAACTGCTGCTGGCGCAGCCCGATCTCCCGGCCAAGACACGCGAGCGCCTGCTGCGCATCGCGCGCGCGGCGCGCCAGTCCACCGATACAACGACGGCTCTGCTGCACCTGGTTCGTGCCGAGCGCGGTTCTGCGGGCGAGTCTTCCAACCAGGATGTTGGCCAGATCGTCGAGCAGCTCGTCGAGAACTACCGGCCGCTGATCGAGGGTCGTGACCTGATGCTGACTGTTCGCCAGGCTGCCCGCCTCAACGTGATTGCCCCGGAGGCAGTCATCGCCGTGGTGTTGGGAAACCTTCTCGGAAACGCGATTCGGTACACGCAGGAAGGCGAGGTGACGGTCGAGGTTCGCACCGGCGAGGTCAGAATCGTGGATACCGGTCCGGGAATCGAACCCGACGAGCTGCCGCACATCTTCGACCGCCATTTCCGCGGCCGCGGTTCCGGCGGCAAGGGGTCGGGCCTCGGTCTTTCCATCGTCAAGCGTCTCTGCGACTTATACGGGTGGCGCATCAGATTCTCGAACCGGACAGACACCTCCGGTCTCGTAGTCAGCGTTGCATTCTTTCCCGATCGCGATGTGGTTGGTCGGGACGCCGGAATTTCCTAGGTTTCCTGGAACGGCCCTGGACGATTGCCTGTTATCCATCCGCCAGGGTGCAGGAGTCCTGGCCGATATGCATAATTAGCCTACCTGTCCTTAGAAGTTCCAGAGGAAATACTATGGCGATAATTCGCTGTCCGGCCTGCAGTCGACGCATTTCGTCGATGGCCAAGGCCTGTCCCCACTGCCATGAACCGGTCGGCAAACTCGATCCGGGAGAGCGCAGCCAACTGGCGTACAGACGCTGGCGGACGAAGCTGTATCGTGCGCGAAATCTGACCTACCTTGCGATGGGCCTGGTCGTGATCGGCGCTCTGGTCTGGTGGATGACGCCACCCCAGGGGCTGGCACCTCCGGTCAGCACGCCGGCCGCGCTGTTGCTCGGGCTCGGCATCGCGGGCTACGTTGGAAGCTGGGCGCGAGTGATCTGGTTGCGTTTCATGCGCGCACCCGATCGGCCTCACTGAAAATCTTGCTGAAACAGCCGGTGCAATATCAGCAGCTGTTGTTTCGGATCGACTACTCGATTCGCTCCACGCGAACCGCTCTGTTGTGCCCCTCGACCGATAGCCGCCAGGCGCCGAAAAGGCCGGGCGTGATCGTGACCAGGGGGCTATCGACCGGCTGAAGCCGGAACCGGTCGCTTTCGTCCTGGCGCCACGTCATGCCGTTTTCGAGTCTGAATACGGTGTTACCGGACCAGCCCGAGAACTCGCCGACGATGCGGGACTGGAATTTTTCGCGGGCCATACGATCGATCGGAGGTGCTTCTCCCGGTTGACCGGGCAAGCTGCTGTCTTCGGATGCCACCGGGCCATCGTACTGCGCGAGCGATCGCTCGCGAATCCAGCGGTTGAGCGCGGCAAGCTCCTCGGGGCTGAGCTTGTGCAGGCCGGCGTCGGTAAATTCGCTTCCGGACATGCGCTCTTCAAGGGATGAGAATGGCTGCTCCGACTGCGCCGAAAGCAGCGACGAAAAAACGAGCAAGCCCGAAACGAGTACCAGCCTCGAAAGATTCACGGCACGAATCCTGATGGTTTCAGCAGCTTGGTATTCTACAGGTCATGCTTGTAGCGGACATAGGGAATACGGCCGTAGATGCCGTCCACCGCTTCTTCCATGGCCTGCTCGGCTGATCCGGCGGCGCCCGGCAGACGGTTGAGGACGTTGGATACGCCAACGCTGATAGACGAGCGGGCGGGTGACCGCCACGAGAATTCGATGTCGAAGGAGCGGAAGCCTTCACCCTGCAGATTTTCACCCACCCAATAGGGCAATTCCCGGTACTGACCGGTCAGATCGGCGCCGAACTGGCTGCCGCGCCATGCAACGCCAAGCTGGCCGGCGTTGCTGTAGCTGCGATCGGTGTTGTCGACGGCAATCGGGGTGCGGTCGAACGACATCGGTACCAGGCCGCGGTTGAGCGAGAATGACTCCGGCGCCTGCCGATACCGTTCGAGCTGCAGGTCGAGCAGCAGGCTTCCGACCTGCCCGAGACTGAGACCGAAGCTCACGTTCATGTTGACGCCCTGGATATCCTCGACAAGGCCGCCGCCGATGCCCAGCGCATTGGCGTCGATTACCGGTCCGGCTTCATCCATGGCCGACTGACGTCCGGCGAATGCCCCGGCGCCGATACTGAGTCCGGGCGCGGCCATCCAGCGTCCCTGGACCTGAACCAGGCTGCTCGAGTCGTCCGGCAGCGGTTGATCGACGAAGCGGCAATCCTCGACCAGGAAAGCCTCGATCGTGCGGATGGCCCGGCTGCACTGGATATGAGCGAGGCTGGCGGTATTCATTTCCCAAGCCTCGAGCGACCACGATACGGTCGGCATGCGATCGGCCGCGGTCGCGACCCTGGGCGAAAGCGATACTGCGAGGCGAGGCCGTTCGGACAAAGGCGATGAGGCGCGAAAGCTCATCGGCTCCGTCGGGAAGACCGATGAAAGAGGAGACTCGATTCGATCGTCTGTCGGCTGCAGTTGCCATGCGGGCAGATGCGCTGCATCCTGGGCGCGCACGGCGGCGGCCAGTCCCAGCGTCATCAACATGATGGCAAGCAGTCTGTTCACTTCGTTTCCCTGTAAATCCTTTCGCCTGGACGCTGAAATTCAGCTGAGGGGCCGAACGCCGGTCCTTCAGTACCCGTCTGGTGCACGGACAAATATGTTGCCGTGCTTTGAGTACAGACGGGCAAAAAAGTTTTCCCAACATCAGATTATCAGAACCGTCGGCTGCAGGCAATGCCAAATTGCAGCCGTATTCTCATCAAAACCAGTCGTTTAGGGCATATTCCGAAGGCCCTGTAATCGCGGGCAGGGGCCGCGTCGGCCCTGCCATGCGGCCAAACGGCATTTGCAAATGTCTCCCGGCTTGGGTAGCTTTGCGCAGTTGCTGGATCACTCAAGGAACCTGGATGGAGCGTTTGCTGGTCGGAATCGACGGAAGTGACTGTGGCGACCGTGCACTTTCCGTGGCTGTCGCGCAGGCTCGCGCGGCTGACGCGGAGCTGATAATTTGCTATGTCATCGCCTGGTCGCCCTACACGTTCTCGACGCCGCAGGATAATGCCGAGCGGCATCGTCGCCGCGAGGAGGAGCTCGAAGCGGCCCGATCGAAGCTTCTCGAAACCCGGGTTTCCCGCTTGAAAGCGAGTGGGCTGGTTGTCGAGGGAGTCGCCAGGCACGGACATCCGGTGCGAACCCTGATCCAGTTGGCCGACGAGCGCAAGGCCGACGTCATCGTGGTCGGCCGTTCCGGCGATACACCTTTGAAAACTCGCCTGTTCGGCGGAACCGCTGGCGGCCTGGCGCAATCGTCTCCAGTGCCGGTGCTGGTCGTTCCCTGACCCCGGCGTGGTCGCCGGAACCAGGAATCACGGGGAAATCAAATGAATTGCAAGAGTTTATTGGCGGCGTGCCCGGCCATGCTGGCGCCCGTTTCCGTATCTGCGGCCGAGGGCGTGGATGCGATGATAGACCGCGCCATAACGCCGCTTTCGGACGCCCTGTCGGCTGTCATATTTTATGAAATTCCGATTCCGTTTGCCGGCCAGGGCATTCCATTCATCGTCCTCTGGCTGGTCTTCGCCGCGCTCTTTTTTACCTTCTATTTCGGGTTCATCAACCTGCGCGCGCTCAAGCACGCTTTTCGCCTGGTGCGCGGCGACTACACGCCGCCGGAAGCCGCCGGCGAGGTGACCCATTTCCAGGCCCTGGCAACCGCGCTTTCGG
>DATFJJ010000090.1:0-4010 GCA_035269245.1 Wenzhouxiangellaceae bacterium
CAGCACGTCCAGGTCCAGGTCGACCGGCGTGCCTGGCGCTTTGCAGTCGGCGACGTGCAGCACGTGCTCCGCGGTGGCCGAACCGAGATCCGCCATCGGACAGCGCTCGCGCCGGCAGATCGCTTCGAGCACGTCCAGGCCCGGCTCGGTAACGGCCAGGACGTAGCGTTCCTGAGACTCGTTGCACCAGATGGCCATAGGCGACATCGAAGGGTCGGCAGTCGGGATCGAACGAAGCTCAAGGCGTCCGCCGACACCACCGTCGTGCAGCAGTTCGGGGATTGCGTTGGACAGGCCGCCGGCACCCACATCATGGAGCGACGCGATCGGGTTGTCCTCGCCCAGCATCCAGCACTGGTCGATGACCTCCTGCGCGCGCCGCTGCATCTCCGGGTTGGCGCGCTGCACCGAAGCATAGTCGAGCTGCTCGGACGACTGGCCCGAATGCAGGCTGGAGGCGGCACCGCCGCCGAGCCCGATCATCATCGAGGGCCCGCCGAGCACGATCACGCGATAGCCGGCCGCGAGCGATCGCTTTTCGGTCTGGTCTTCTGCGATCGTCCCCATGCCGCCGGCCAGCATTATCGGCTTGAAATATCCCCACAGCCGATCATCTATCTGCTGGCTGAACGTACGGAAATAGCCGCAAAGATTGGGGCGACCGAATTCGTTGTTGAACCGTGCCGCGCCGATCGGACCTTCCAGCATGATGTCCAGCGGCGTTGCAATTCTGCCCGGCGGCAGCGGGGCACGCTCCCACGCCATCGGGTGGGCCGGTATCCTCAGGTCGCCCACCGCAAACCCGGCAAGACCGGCTACCGGCCGGCCGCCGCGGCCGGTGGCCGCCTCGTCGCGAATTTCGCCGCCGGCGCCGGTAGCAGCGCCAGGATCCGGCGAAATGGCGGTGGGGTGATTGTGCGTCTCCACCTTGATCTGAGCGTGCAGGCGGCGCGGCTGTTCGGTCCAGCTCGACGACTCGCCGACCGAACAGAAAAGAGTTGCATCGAAACCCTCGATAACCGCAGCGTTATCGTCATAAGCGGTAATCACGCCGTCCGGCGTCGCGGCGTGGGTACTTCGGATCATGCCGAAAAGGCTGTTGCCGCGCGGCTCGCCGTCGACCTGCCAGGTGGCGTTGAAGATCTTGTGGCGACAATGCTCCGAGTTGGCCTGGGCGAACATCATCAGTTCGGCATCGGTGGGGTTGCGACCGATCCGACGATAGGCGTCTGCCAGGTAATCGATTTCCTCATCGTTGAGTGCGAGACCGTAGTGCCGGTTGGCCGCAGCCAGCGCGCCGGTCGGATCGGAACCCAGCTCGATTTCGGCAAGCGTGTCGGTCGGCGGCGGATCGAACCAGTGCCGCAGCTCGGCCAGTGAATCGACGACCGTTTCGGTCATCCGGTCGTGCACGACTTCCCGCGCCGCAGGCGTCAGCTGCGCAGCACTCACCCCGCCGAGTTCGATCCTCAGACCGCGCTCGATGCGACCGGAACGCTCGAATCCGCAGCGCTTGAGGATATCGCCGGCCTTGCTTGACCAGGCGCTGCGCGTCCCGTGCCGGGGCACGACCAGGATGATGTTGCCATCGGAACCACCAGAAGGCATGGGCTCGGCGTGCAGTAGCCGGTTCAATCGCGCACGTGCCTGTTCATCCGGTTCTTCGGCGTCAAGCAGAAAGAACTCGCGAACCGTCAGCGAAACGCCACAGTCCAAAACGTCGCCGAGCGCGTCGGCCAGGCGCAGGGTTTGAAATGCAGGCAGGCCTTCCAGCCCGAGGAGGAAATGCATGAGGTTTACCGGACCCTGATCGCTACAGGGCCGTAAGTATAACGGCCAGAAAAGGCGCACACGACGAACGAAGCGAAAGGATAGCCCGGCGACACCGAGACGTCGCGGGCGTCGAGACGAAAGCCCGCGCGCGAGGCGGACTTTCGGAGGTCACGGCTTGGCGGGCAAGAGGCCCGCGACGACCTTCATGAATCGGGTCGGATTACTCCGCCTCCGCGTCTTGCGGCGCGGCAGTGTCCTCTTTAGCGGCGAGCTGCTCGAGGCGCACCCGAAGATCGTTGGGCGGCACGTAGCCGGGAATGAGGTCTCCGCCCGGCGTGATCAGGGCCGGCGTACCCGTAACCCCTACGGACTGCCCCAGCTGGTACTGCTCCGACACCGGCGCATCGCATTCGGCGGGCTTGGGGGTACCGCCGCCCTTGGCCAGGTCCATTGCCGCCTGCTGGTCGTCCGAACACCACACGGAAGTCATCTTGCGAAAGGTTTCCGAACCGACACCGGCGCGCGGAAATGCCGCGTAGCTGATCCGGATACCTGCATCGTTGTACTCCTCGACCTGCTGATGCAGCCGCCGGCAGTAACCACAGTCGACATCGGTGAACACTATGATCTCGAACTCGGAATCTTCCGGCCCGTAGGAGATCAGCTTTTCGTAGTCGATTCCGTCGATCAGCTCCTGGCGAATCTTGCTCTTGGCCCGGTCGGTGATGTCCTCCCGGGTATCGAGGTCGAGCACCCGCCCCTGCAGCAGGTAGCGTCCGTCGTCGGTCATATAGACGATGTCGGAGCCCAATCGCACCTGGAGAATGCCGGGTAACGGCGATTCTGCAATGCTGATGTTGGTTTCGCCGTTGACCAGCGAGCTGAGGCGCTCGCGCACCTGATCGTAGTCGTCGGCTGTAGCCAGCACTGGCGTCAGGAGCAGCGCCGAGACCATGCATTTCAATATCCGATTCACAAGTAGACTCTCCGTTGAATTATTAATCTCGCGCCGAAATACCCATTCGCACCGGCGCCGCGAACAGGCAGCATTGTAGCCGCTGACATCGCCAGCTTCAGGCCGAAACTTTACGCAGTGTTCGAACAGACAAATGAAATGAAGTTCCGAATAAAAACCGGGTTCTTGCCCGGCACAGAGACTCAACCCCGGGGATGATGCTGTTCGTGCAGTGATTTCATCCTGGCATTGGCAACGTGGGTATAGATCTGGGTGGTAGCGAGGTCGGCATGGCCCAGCAGGAGCTGCACAACCCGCAGGTCGGCGCCGTGATCCAGCAGATGAGTCGCAAAGGAATGCCGCAACTTGTGGGGTGATACCGGGGAAGTGATCCCGGCCTGCCTGGCGTGGGTACGGATCCGATGCCAGACGGCCTGCCGCGTCAGCGCGGTGCCGCGCGAACTGATGAACAGCGCGTCGCTGGGCGGCTGGCCGAGCCAGTTCCGACGGCGACCATCACACCACTGCTGCAGCCAATCGAGCGCCTGCTCGCCAAGCGGCGTCAGCCGATCCTTGCCACCCTTTCCAGTCACCCGAACCAGTCCCTGGCGAAAATTCATGTCCGGCATTTCGATTGCGGTCAGTTCACTGACCCGCATACCCGAGGCATACAGCACCTCGAGCATCGCGCGATCGCGCACGCCGAGGGGCGTGTCGGTATCCGGTGCATTCAGCAGCGCCTCGATCTCGCCTTCGCTGAGCACGCCGGGCAGGCGTCGCGGGAGCTTCGGCGGTTCCAGCGTGGCCAAGGGATCGACGGAAAGCCGCCCTTGCATTCGGAGCCATGCGCAAAACCGGCGCAGCGAACTGAACTGACGACGCAGCGTCGTGACACTGCCGCCGTCCCTGATCCTTTTTGCCAGAATGGCCGGCAGGCTTGCCGAATCGACCTCGAACCAAGCGGTATCCGAATCGTCCGAAACAAAAAGACCTGAACGGGCGAACCCGATCAGGTCGTTTCGGTAGGCGGCCAACGTGTTTTCTGCCAGACCGTCTTCAGCCCATGCGGCATCCAGAAACCGATCGATAGTGGCCATCGGCTCGGTCACGGGTTCATGCCGTCGCTATTTTCCGGTGATTCGAGCGATACCGCGTTCAGCCACCGACTCAAGGTTGGAAAGCTTTTCACGCGTGGCACCAACGAAATCGTCGATCGCCTGGCGCCCATGAGTGGCCTCCTGTTCCGCCAGCTCGAGAGCGGCGAGGCGCATATGTTCCGCAG
>DATFJJ010000091.1:0-3448 GCA_035269245.1 Wenzhouxiangellaceae bacterium
GGCCCGCGTCTATCGCATCTTCCCGATGCTGGGCAACATCGGCCCGGCCTCGATTCCCACCGTGCTCTCGCGCATCGTCGACGAGGGCAGGGTTCAGCGCGGCGACAAGATCGCGCTGATGGGTATCGGCTCGGGCCTGAACTGCTCCATGGCCGAAGTTGTCTGGTAGCCGCGGCCGCGGGTCTCGATTCCTGCGACTGATGCGGTCATGACCGAAATCCAGGGCCTGGACGGCACGCTTTACCCGTTCGACAGCAACTATCACGAGCTGTCCTCGGGGCATTGCATGCACTTCGTCGACGAAGGGCCTGCACAGGCCCAGCCGGTAGTGATGGTGCACGGCAATCCAACCTGGTCGTTCTATTACCGCAATGTCATCCGCGGACTGGCCGATCGTCACCGTTGCCTGGCGCCCGATCATATCGGCATGGGGCTGTCCGACCGTCCAGCCGACAGTGACTACGACTACACGCTGGCCTCCAGGGTCGCCGATCTCGGCGAATGGCTGGATGCGGTCGAACCCGACCGGCCGATCGACCTTGTCGTTCATGACTGGGGGGGCGCTATCGGTCTGAGCTGGGCCGCCGCCAACCCGGAGCGCGTGCGCCGCATCTTCATCCTGAACACCTGGGCATTCACCATTCCCGACGACGCCGACCTGCCGCGCTCGCTGGCATTCGCCCGCACCGCGCTGGGCGCCTTCCTGATCAAGGGCTTCAACGCCTTTTCCGGTCTGGCGGTGAGAATGGCCACCGAGAAGCGACTGGATCCAGCGGTCGCCAAGGGCCTGGTGGCGCCTTATCGCGGAGGTCCGCACCGTCGCCTGGCTACGCTGCGATTCGTCCAGGACATCCCGCTGAAACAATCCGACCCGGCCTGGAAAGTGCTCGCCGAAACGGAGCGAAACCTTTCCAGATTGGCCGGCAAGCCTGTGAGCTTCGGCTGGGGCGCGAAGGACTTCGTGTTCAACGACCGCGTCCTCGAGAAATGGCGCGAAATCTTCCCGAGCGCGCCCGTCGACTACATCGAAGACGCCGGTCACTACGTCCTCGAAGACGCCACCGACCGCCTGGTGCCGAGAATCCGCGAGTTTCTGGGTTAACACATCTGCACCGCGCCATTTAAAGGTGTTGGAGCCGGCCCTGCCGCGATCAACACTGCAAGATGGCGCTACCCCCCGCTTTCCCGTAAACTTCTCCGTCCGGGTGGAGCGAAAGAGGGTCTAGTGGGACACACGGATAGTTCGGTAACGCTCAGAGTCGCTGTGCCGGTGCGAATCAAGGCGCGCTTGGCAGGCAATGGTCGTTCCCTTGCCAAGAAACGCAACGCCGAGTCGTGCCGACACAGCGGCTTCCGAAGGGCCGCCGCGCAAGCGCCGTCGGCAGCGTTCCGCTCGCTTGAATTGGCTACGGCCAGTCCAGCACTCGCGCGCCTTGCCCAGGGCGCTTGTGCGACGGCTGAGTGTTACCGAACTATCCGTGTGGCCCACTAGCGTGCCTGAAGTCAACAACATTGCCGAAGCCTTGCGCGAGCAGGCGGCCGACAGGCCCGACGGCATTGCGCTGATCATGCCCATCAGGCGGGGCGCCGACGGGCGCTGGCAGGACCAGCGCTGGACGTACCGCCAGCTCAACGATCTCAGCGATCGGCTGGCGGCCGGCTTTCAGCGCCAGGGTATCGCCCCGGGCACGCGGGTCGCCTTCATGGTGCCGCCGTCGCTTGAATTCTTCGCACTGTTCTTTGCCCTGTTCAAAGCCGGCTGCGTGCCGGTGCTGATCGATCCGGGTATCGGGCTCAAGCCGCTCAAGGCGTGCCTGGGCGAGGCCCGGCCCGAGGTCTTCATCGGCGTCACCCGGGCCCAGCTTGCCCGCATGCTGTTCGGCTGGGCGCGCGGGCACATCAAACGCTCCATCACGGTCGGACCACGGCCCTTCGCGCTGGGCATGCGCTACCGTGATCTGCTGACCGAAAACGCAACCGATTTCCGGCCGCCCCAACCCGATAGCGACTTCGACCCCGAAACGCCGGCTGCCATCCTGTTCACCTCCGGCTCCACCGGCATTCCGAAGGGCGTGGTCTACCGGCATCGCCATTTCGCCGCGCAGGTCCGTCTGGTGCGCGACACCTATGGTATTAGCGCCGGCGAGGTCGATTTGCCGACGTTTCCGCCGTTCGCGCTGTTCGACCCGGCGCTGGGCATGACGACGGTCATCCCGAAGATGGATTTCACCCGCCCGGCACGCGCAAATCCCGAAATGCTGGTCAGCCTGATCGAGCAATACAAGGCGACCAACCTGTTTGGCTCGCCGGCGCTGATGAATACACTTTCGCGTCATTTAGAGGCGCATTCGGCGAAATTGCCGACTGTTAGACGAGCGCTGTCGGCCGGTGCGCCGGTCTCCCCGGCCGTCGTCGAGCGCATGCACCTCGCGCTGGACGCCACCGCCGACATCCACACGCCGTACGGGGCCACCGAATGCCTGCCTGTTGCGACCATCGCCGGGCGGGAGCTGGTCGGTGCGCTCTCCGAGGGCAATCGCCAGGGCAAGGGCATCTGCGTCGGTCATCCGCTGGCGGCCAACGAGGTCCGAATCATCCGCATCACCGACCAGTCGCTGGCGCGCATTTCCGACGGCGTCGAGGTCAAGTCCGGCGAGATCGGAGAAATCTGCGTGGCCGGTCCCACCGCTACCGACAAGTACTGGCAGCGCGAGGCCCAGACCCGTCTGGCCAAGATGCAGGACGAACAAGGCACGATCTGGCATCGGATGGGCGATCTCGGCTGGATGGACGCCGAAGGGCGGCTCTGGTACTGCGGGCGCAAGAGCGAACGGGTGGTAACCACCGAAGGCACTCTGTACACCGAATGCGTCGAAGGGATCGTCAACGCCGTGCGCGGCGTATATCGTTCGGCCCTGGTGGGTGTGGGCGGGGACGGCAGTAAAGTACCCGTGATCATCGTGGAGCCGGAACCCGGCCAGCAGCGCGAAACCCTGGTCCCGCGGATCGCGGCGCGGCTCGCCGAGCACGACATCACCCGCACCATCAAGCGCATCGAACTGCGCAAGGCACTGCCCGTGGATATTCGCCACAACGCCAAGATCCGCCGCGGCGACCTGGCCGCTGAACTGGCGCGAAAGGGATAGAGAACCAGCCACGAAGCGCTCGCGCCTGCGCCGATTGATTGCGGCTGGAATCCGCGCCCGAAGAATCTTTCCCCGATCCCGCGGCGGCCCCGCTCGCGTCTTCACCGCAAACCCGAATCCGCGTCCAGCAACCAACGGCCACGATCCTGCCTAAAACCTAAAACCTAACCTGACTAGCGTCGTGTCTCAGTACTATGCTCAGCCCAATGGAGAATTCGCGCCGAGAGTCTCTGGGTCCCGGATCAAGTCCGGGACGACAACAAAGTGGAATCTCCAGCCATGTCGCCCCGGACTTGATCCGG
>DATFJJ010000092.1:0-5733 GCA_035269245.1 Wenzhouxiangellaceae bacterium
ATCTGAAAATCAGCGTTGCCGGGGGTGCCGAGCAGGATCAGAACGTCGTCGCCAGCCCCGAATACGTCCTGGTCGAAATAGTTGATCACCTGCACATCGCCGAACGGACTGGTGGCCGAAAAGGTGATGACCACCTCGTAAACCGTTTCACCCTGGGGAATCGTCGCCACGGCGGTCCAGTTGATGGTGCCGTTTGGGCCCGCGAAGCTGCCCGACGACGTCACTTCGCCCGTGCCCGTCAAGGCCGGCGGCGAGGTGATTGTGGTCGAACTCAACTCCTCGAATGCTCCGTCATCGCCGTCATCGACGTAGGTGATGAACTCGAAAATCAGGTCTTCCGGGCCGAAACCCACCGGATCCAGTTCTCCGAACCCGGTATCGCCTCCGGCCTCCACCGCCACTTCCCAGGCACCGTCTCCGGTAACGCCGTTGTTGATGATGACGCCCGAACCCCGAACGCTATCGGATGATCCCTTGGTCTGCGCCCAGGCCTGCCCACCGACGCCGGCGGCCAGGAGGAAAGCGATGATCAAGGTAAACCAGTTGATCGTTTGTTTCATAAATCTGCTCCGTTCCTTCGTGTTGGTGTATTCGGGGATGACCGAATTCGATTTTTCACTACATTAATTACGCACGATGATCGCATTATGCGTCACGAAACAAGTCTACTTCAATTTTCCTGTTAATTTTGTGACATCAATCACGCAATGACAGGACTTTTTCATTCTGATTCAAAGCCATACGTGGCAAAGGGAGCGATATTTTCCGGTCATGAACCCGTGGCGCCGTTCCCGAGCAAGGCATGAACCCGGTCGGCCAGCGCCCGGGACGGCCGCATCCCGGGTACCCAGCCCGCGATCGTCGTCGTACCTTCGCGGTCCCAGCGCCCGATCACCAGCCCGAAGTACAGGTTGCTCCCGACGCTGCCGCTTTTCTTGACCTCGATGGACTTCAGCGCACCGGCGTCGATTTCCTGCCAGCCGCCGAACACGCCGTGGCGCCAGCGCAGCCGGCCGTTGCCCACCACGATTTCGCTTCGCTGGAAGATCATCGAGACAGCACCCCACAGCAACAGCAGGCCGACCGCGCCGAAGATGCCGCCGAAGATCCACATTTTCCCGAGCAGCATCATGCCGCCGCCGACGCCGGTGAACACCAGCGCGCCCAGCATCAAGCCCATTCCGGCGCCGAGCAGGCGAAAGCGCGGGAAGACGAAGCGCTGACCGCCGGCGGCGTACTCGTGGATCACCCCGGTTTCGCGCCAGTCGTCAGTGCCATCGTCGACCGTGGGCGCCGCGCCTTCAGCAATGGACGCGCCCGCCTCGCCGGTATCGAACACCGGTAGTTCGAAAACCGCCTTGTAGTCCACGCCCGGCTCTTCGCTGGTCGCGATCAGGCGCCAGATGATTCGATTCTTCGGGTTCTCGTCGCTTGAGACCGGCTGACCGGCAGGCAGGCGCATTTCCATGCGCGCCGAGGTCTGCCCCGGCCCGGTGCCGGACCGCGCCGTCACCTGCTGCTTGTCTTCCCACAGCACGTTTTCGCGGGTGCTGCGATTTTTGCCCGAACCGGTCACATAGCGATTGACGCAGGCCAGTTGAACCTGCACTTCGCGCGCCTGCAGCCGGGCCGGGATGTTCAGCGTCGCGCGCAGGCCGCCGCCCAGCGGTACCGGGTGGGTTTCCAGGTGCAGCATGCTAGCGCCGTAGCGGCGGTGGCGGATGACTTCGCGCACCGCCCAGACGGCCAGGCCGACGCCGACCAGCGGGAAAAGCAGCCCGACCAGCGCGGCGTTGTTGCCGTCGGCCACCTCGCCGGGCACGATGAACAGGATCGGCAGGCTGACCAGGTTCCAGATCGCGGCAAATCCGATCGCCAGCCACATCGTGGTCCGCGCCTGGCCGGCGATTTCCGGGGTACGCCACTTGTCGACCCACATCCAGGGCTGGTCGGGGTGCAGTTCCCTGCGGGCATCGCGCTTTTTCTGCGCGCTACCGGCGCGCCGGCCCCAAAGCATCACGCCAAGCCCCGCCCCGCCGAAGGCCAGCGGAAAGATCATGCCGAAAGCGAGCCGACCCCAGCGCATGTCGCGGTCGAGCACGGCGCGTGAAGGCCTGTCCGGATCCACCCACGCGGTCACGTTTTCGCCCGCCTGGAAGGCCTTGTTCAGTCGGGCGAAAAAGTCGTGGTGGTAATCGCCCAGGTTGTCGGCGCCCGGGTGCAGGTCGACCCGGTCGGAAAACATCCGCTCGCCGCGCCAGGAATACTCGAACTCGGCGATGACCCGGTAGGTCGTCGCGCTGTCCGGGTCGTGGTTCGCTTGCAGATCGACGCTCAGCAGCCTGGCCTCCACCGGTACCCAGTCCCGGGCGGCAAAAACATCGATCGTACCCCTGGCGAAGAAAACGCCAATGCCGAGCCCCACCAGCACGAAGACCAGCCCGAAAATCGAAACCGCCGCGCCGCCGCGCCGGCGAACAACCGAAAGTTTCGTCATTTCCTCGACCCTCCCCGGTCAGGACATAGAAGATGATTATCGTCCTCGTATCGTCATTTGGTTTTTTGGTTTTTTGGTTTTTTGGTTTTTTTGGTTCTTGACCACCGACCACCAGCCAACCAGCCAACCAGCCAACCAACGAACCAACGAACCAACGAACCAATTTAACCCCATTCCAAATCCTCCGACGTTGTTCGTTGATGAAGGACCTCTACAAACAACGACCGGAGCACGTCATGAGAACAACAAAATCGACAGCAACCGCGTTTGCCGCGGCTTTTTCTTTCACCCTTTTGCTGGGCGCCTGCACCCCATCGGAGCCCGCCCGCGACGCGGGAACGACCGGGGCCGAGAAACGCCCGCAGACGACTCAGCCCATTCCGGAACTGCGCCAGACGGCTGAAATGGAACCCGCCCGACGCAAATCCGATGCCGCCGGGACTTACGGCATCGCCGCTGAACAGGCTGCGGTCGGCGATCGCGCGATGCAGAACTTCAACCCGCCGCCGGCGAGCATCCGGATGCCGGACCGGCCGATCGACCGCGAAAACTACGCACCCTTCGACGAGAACCCGGTCAAGCTCGTCAGCGAGCATCCCGTCTCCACTTTCAGTATCGACGTCGACACCGGCAGCTACAGCAACATCCGCCGGATGCTGCGCGAAGATCGGCTGCCGCCCGAGGATTCGGTGCGGGTCGAGGAACTGATCAATTATTTCTCCTACGACTATCCGGTGCCCGAGTCGGGCGGCGCGCCGTTCAGCGTCAGCGTCGAGCAGGGGGTCACGCCGTGGAACCCGAACACCCGGTTGCTGCAGATCGGCATCCAGGGCTATCGGCCCGACCCGAAAACCATCCCGGCATCCAACCTGGTCTTCCTGCTCGACGTCTCGGGCTCGATGAACAGCGAAGACAAGCTGGGACTTGTCAAGAATTCGTTGAAGATGCTCACGCGCCAGCTCGATGCCGACGACCGCATCGCCATTGTGGTCTACGCAGGCGCGACGGGCGTGGTACTCGAGTCCACGCCCGGTGACCGGCACGCAACTATCGCATACGCACTTGACCGTCTCTCCGCCGGCGGCCGAACCAACGGCGCGGCCGGGATCGAGCTTGCCTACGCACAGGCTGCCCAGGGCTTCATCGAAGGCGGCGTCAACCGCGTGATCCTGGCCACCGACGGCGACTTCAACGTCGGCACGGTCGACTTCGAGGCGCTCAAGGACCTGGCCGAGCGCAAGCGCGAAACCGGCATCGCAATTACCACGCTGGGATTCGGTACCGGCAACTACAACGACCACCTGATGGAGCAGCTGGCCGACGCCGGCAACGGCAACTACGCCTACATCGACACGCTTTCCGAGGCGCGCAAGGTGCTGGTCGACGAGATGAACGCCACGCTGATGACGATCGCCAAAGACGTCAAGGTCCAGATCGAGTTCAACCCCGAGGTAGTCGCCGAGTATCGCCTGATCGGCTACGAGAACCGAGTGCTTAACCGCGAAGACTTCAACAACGACTCGGTTGACGCCGGCGACATCGGCGCCGGACACACCGTTACCGCGCTGTACGAAGTGGCACTCAACGGCGCCGGCGGCGAGCGCGTCGACCCGCTGCGTTACGGCGATGATTCATCGCCAACGTCGCGCCCTGGCGCACCGACCGGCGAAGCTCGCGAGCTCGGCTTTCTGAAGCTCCGCTACAAGGCGCCCGACGGCGATACCAGCAAGCTCATCGAGCAGCCCATAGCACGCCACGTCGATGAAGCCATGTCGAACAACCTGGCGTTTGCCGCATCGGTCGCCGCCTTCGGTCAGCACCTGCGAGGCGGCAAGTACCTTGAAGGCTTCGGTAGCCAGGACATCCACGACCTCGCAAGCCGCGCCAAGGGCGACGACCCGTTCGGCTACCGCGGCGAATTCCTGCAGCTGGTTCGCCTCGCCGAAGGCTTCCAGGTGGCAGGGAACTGATCGTCGTTTGTCGTTTGGTCGCTTCGTCGTTTCGAAGGTCGCGGTCGTCGCTTTCTTCGAAACGACGAAGCGGCCAAACCACCAAACGACAAGCGTAAGCTGCCCCCATGACCGACCCGCGCACCGACGACGACCTGATGCTGGCTTTTGCCGGCGGCGCGTCGGACGCGTTCGAGGTGCTTTATGAACGCTATCGCAAGCCGCTGTACCGCTACCTGTACCACGCCGTCGGCAACAAGGCCGCCGCCGACGATCTTTACCAGGACGTCTGGTCGCGCATCATCGCCTCGCGCCAGAAGTTCCGGCGCGGCAATGGCTTCAAGCGCTGGGCGTTTCGAATTGCCCACAACCGCCTTGTGGACCACTGGCGCGCGCTGGGCCGTCAGCCCGGCATGGAAGGTGAGGCGCTGGAGACCCTGCCCGACGAGACCGGGCGGGGGCCTGATGAAACACTGGAAAGAGGCCAGCAGGCCGAAAGACTGCGTGCGGCGCTGATGCAGTTGCCGCCAGACCAGCGCGAGGCATTCCTGCTGCAGCAGGAGGCCGGTCTTTCTCTGGCCGATATTGCCGAACGCGAGAGCGTCGGTAGAGAAACCATCAAGAGCCGGCTGCGCTACGCGGTCGGCAAGCTCAGAGGAATACTGGAGCCGGGCCCGGAGGCGGCCGGAAAATGACCGAACAGCGAAACGACAAGCACGATGCCAGGCTCGAGGCGCTCTACCGGGAAGCTGGAGAAGCCGAGCCCGATGCCGGGCTGGACCGGATCATCCGCGCCCGGGCTGACGAGGCCGTCCGCGTCGGGCGGTCGGCAAACCGTCTGCCGTGGCTGGGCGGACTGGTCACCGCATCGGTCGCCATCGTCGCGATTGCCGTGGTATTGCAGCAAACGCCGCCCGCCGAACGAAGCCCGGCCATTCAGGGATTACCGGAAACGGAAGCGCCGGCTGCATTCATGGCTCCGTCGGTAGGCGCCGACGCGGCGCTGAAATCTTCGGACGAATCTCACCGTGCGCGCAGCGAGATTCGCGAAATGCAGTCGGCCGGGGCGGATCGACTCGAAGCGTCACCGCCGCCGTCAGCTGCGAGGCGCGCTCGCGCGCAATCGCTGTCGGACGAGCAGCATGCGCAACGGCTGGGCGACATCGCATCCGAACAAGCCGCCAACGTCTCCGAACCGGCGCAGCCGCTGTCCGATGAGACCGAGGAAATCGCCCACGACCCCGCCCCGATCCTGGCGCGGATCGAAGTACTGATCGCCAACGAGGA
>DATFJJ010000093.1:0-4914 GCA_035269245.1 Wenzhouxiangellaceae bacterium
CACTGTCGCTGCGCACCGGCCTCCAGTCGACCTCGGGGCGCAACTACGGCCGCTGGGTGCAAAGCGACAACTGGGTGGCGCACGTGCTGACGCGTCCAATGGTCGACGAACCGGGCGGCCGCATGATCTATTCGACCGGCAGTACGCACCTGGCCGCAGCGGCGCTGGTCGAGGCCAGCGGCGAGACGCTGCTGACACTGGCCCGCGACTGGCTGGGTGAACCGTTGGACATAGGTATCCAGGACTGGATGCGCGATCCCCAGGGCATTCACTTCGGCGGCAACGAAATGCACCTTTCGCCGCGCGGCGTTGCGCGCATCGGCGAGTTGTACCGGCTCGGCGGGGAAATCGACGGCCGGCGCGTGGTCTCGCGCGACTGGATAGAAGCATCTTGGGCCCCGCGCGGGCGATCGCCCTGGAGCGGCGATCTTTACGGCTACGGCTGGTTCATTACCGAAATCGCCGGCGAGCGCGCTTACTACGGCCGCGGCTACGGCGGCCAGATGCTCTACGTGGTGCCATCGCGCGCGCTGACGGTGGTGATCACTTCGCGATCGGTACCGCCGTCTGCAGGCGGCCGCTACGTGCGCCGACTGCACCGGCTGGTAGCCGACTTCATCGAGGCGACAGGCCGCTGAACCTCGTTCCTGCGTGCTCGGCAACGCCCGGCGATCGAGATTTTTCGGTCAAAGCGAGGCGATGATTCTCTCGTGGCAGTCGGCGCAAAGGCCGTGGCTGATCCGCGGCGTTCGTTCGCGCTGATCCAGCTTCAAGCGCTGCACGGCCTGCTCGATTTCGATCCATTCGGCATCGCCCACGGCAATCCGCTTGCAGGTGCTGCAGGCTTTGAGGAATTCCTCCGCATCGTGCCGCGCGTCGGCCTGGAGTAGCGGAACGGGTTCGCGTGACTCGGTCCGAAGGATGCGGCTCTCGAAATCCACCGACCCGTCGGCGTCCGGCATGATCCTGAGCTCGCAGAAACGCCGCCTGGCCGGAGAATCGCAGCGGAAGCGAAAAGCGATCGGCCGATCGCTGTCGCGCACGCTGTCGAGAATCAGCGCGTAGAGCGCGCGGGTTTCGTCGTCTTCGATGAACTGGTCCAGCGCGCGGCCGATGACGCTTGTTTCCGTGGCCGACGCCTCGCCCGCATTGTCCATGGCGAAGCGGCTCCAGTTTTCGCTTACTGAAACCAGTATGTTGTCGCGGTCGATGCGGTAGTGGTAGCTCTCGGGCATTGCTTTCATCTGGGCGATCCGGGGTCTGGACGATGATGCGTCCTGTCTTGATGTCTGTTCTGATTCTGATCAATTCAACGGGACCGGAGTTCCCCTTGATTCGGCGGCACTCGGCGGGGCTTATACTGCGCGTTCTTCCTGATATCCGAAGCCAAACCCATGGCCCGAAAATCCCTGATGCGACGCGGACGCGGCGCGCACGTCGCCGAAACCGATGACGATGCGGTCGATACCGGCCCGAGCAAGACGGCGCTGAAAGCCGAGGATCATGCGCTGCAGGATCTGGGCGTGGCGCTTTCCGAACTGCCGTCCGGCCGGTTGGCCGCGCTGGATATGCCCGATGACCTGCGCCAGGCGATCCGAGATTACCGGTCCATCCGCGCCCACGGCGCGAAGAAGCGCCAGCGAAAGTTTCTCGGGCGCCTGTTGCGAAACATCGATACCGAGCCGTTCGAAAAGGTGATCGAGGAATTCCGCACCGGCAACCGCGCCGAGGCAAGAGCGCTGCACCGGGTGGAACGCTGGCGCGATGAACTCGTTGCCGACGACGAGGCCGTTACCCGCTGGATGGCCGAGCATCCCGGTACCGACGCCCAGCACTTCAGAAGCCTGGTGCGCGCGGCGCGCAAGCACGACGCCGAAACCGGCGTATCGGAACGCCACGGTCGGGCCTACCGCGAGTTGTTCAAGTTTATCCGCGAGCAGATGGCCGAATAGGCGCGGGCCGAAGGCCGCTCTTCTTGCAGCCAGGCGCTTTCCGACTCGCTGAAAGTTACAGGATTAACGACGGGGTACACTATATTCGAACCCCGACGCGTTATTGGCGTCTGGCCCAAGTGGACGCAACCAGAGGGCACGTATATGTATCGCGGGCTGGAGCTCGATATCTGTCGGCCATGTGAGCCTTCGAGCCGTCCATCAGGCGGTTGCCGGCGACTGTACCTGCGCTGATGGTGTCGGAGCGAAGCGTGCCCCTGACGCTGGGTGTGACCGGTCACCGCGACCTGGTCGCTGCCGAAATTCCGGCGATAGAGAATCGGCTGCGAGAACTGTTCGAACAGCTGGCCAAGCGTTATCCGGATACGCCGCTTCGGCTGGTGACCCCGCTGGCCGAAGGCGGCGATCGGATCGCGGCCCGGGTGGCGCGGGAGCGCGGCATCGACTTGCTTGTGCCGCTGCCGCTGGCGATGGATGAATACGAAAGCGATTTCGTCGACGAGATCTCGCGTAAGGAGTTCCGGGAGTTTCTTGAAGACGCCAGCATCGTCGATGTGCGCGCCGCGCGCAAAGGGACCGGCGGCGGACGCGATCAGGCCTATGCGCAGGCGGGCATCTACAGTTCGGACCATTGCCAGATCCTGATCGCGATCTGGGACGGAAAGCCGTTGCAGCTGGCGGGTGGAACCGCGGATGTAGTCGAATATCACCAGTTTGGCGATACGTTCGAATTCGATAAAGGCCCGCACGGCCGGCGCGGCCTGGCCAAGGACGACACCGACCTGGTCTATCACGTGGTCTGCTCGCGCGATCGCGAAGACGGCGCGCCGGCGGACGGCCTGCAGCCCGGCGCCGCGCGCTGGCTGGTGGCCGATCCCGACCGGGTCGAGGTCGAAGGCCTGCCGGAAAGCCTGGACCGGATGATTGTGCGTACCGGGGAATTCAATCGCGATCTCGTGCGCATCGGTGACAAGGCCGACCCTGCCAGGGTGCTGCCGGGCTGGCGCGACGACCTGGCCGACCAGCCGGACCTTGCGCGAACCGCCGACTATTTTGCCTGCGCCGATCTGCTTGCGACACGCTACGCGAAGCGATATCGAGTGGCACTGCGCATGCTCTACGTGCTGGCCGCATTGATGGGTATCGCGTTCATCGCCTACGCCGACCTGAATCGCCCGTCGATGATCGCGGCTTACCTGGGCCTGTTCTTCGTCGGTTTCGTTCTTTATAAAATCGCGTCGGGCCTGCACTGGCACCGCAAGTTTCTCGACTACCGCGCCCTGGCCGAGGGCCTGCGCGTGCAGTTCTACTGGCGGCTGGCCGGGGTGTCGGGGCACTTGCGCAACGACTTCGCCTACGACAATTTCCTGCAGAAACAGGATGTCGAGATCGGCTGGATTCGCAACGTGATGAGATTTGCAGGTGCCCCCGAAGACCGGCTGGCCAGCCGCGAGGCGGACGTCGACGGCGTCATCGACCACTGGATCGGCGAGACGGGTGGCAACGGTCAGCTGGGTTATTTCGAGGCACGCTGCAAGACCCACCGTCGTCACGTCGCGCGTACCGATCGCCTGGTGGCCGTAACGCTTTGGGTCGGCATCGTGATTACGGTCGTGCTGGCGCTGTTCCAGTATCGCCTGAACGAATTCCTGCTCACCGGCATGGTCGCGGCGATGGGGATGCTGCCGTTACTGGCAGCGGTACGCGAGGCCTATGCGCACAAGGTGGCCGAAAAAGAACTCCTGAAGCAATATACCTTCATGCTCGATATCTACCGGATGGCCTGTTTTCGGCTGTCTCGCTGCACGTCCGAGGAGGATAAACGCGAGTTGCTGCGCGCGCTGGGCGAGGCGGCCCTGGACGAGCACGCCGAATGGATCCTGGTGCACCGGGAACGCCCGCTGGAGCCCGGCAAGCTCTGACCGGGGCGCGCTGGGCGCGCCCCGGTCAGAGCTATTTCAGCGCTGGCGCACGAACACCATGCCGGCCAGCAGCATCGCCAGCATCAGCAGCACAAGGCCGCGCGGGTCCAGCGCCGGAACCGGCACCGCACCGCTACCGAAGTCGACAGCAAAACTCGCGCCCGTCACCAACGCGCCGTCGGCCAGCACCTCGCCCGAACCCGGGCGCGCCGGGTCGGCCAGCTGCACTTCGAAGGACCAGGTCGGATCGCCCGGCACCCCCGCCAGCACGTTGAACACCAGGTTCTGTGCCGCGCCGCCGAGCCCCAGGGACTGTATACCGGCGCAGTCGAAGACTTCAGCGACGATCCGGGTCTGCGTCTGGTTGACCAGCTCGAACGCCGGGCCGATGGTCGCGTCGCAACTGTCGCAAGCGTCGCCGATGCCGTCGCCGTCGGTATCGGTCTGGTCCGGGTTGGCGGTGGCCGGGCAGTTGTCCTCGCCGTCCGGCACGCCGTCGCCATCACCGTCGGAAAGCCCGGGCAGCGCGACGTTCAACGTAGCGCCGGTAACCGAAGCGCCGTCGGCGGTGACCACGCCCGAGCCGGGCTGGAAGATATCGGTCAGTGCCACGGTAAACGCCACCCGGGTATCGACGACGATGCCGCGGTTCAGGGCGAACTCCAGGTTCACCGAACCGGCTTCCAGTGCCACCGACTGGATGCCCGAACAGTCGAACACCTCGCCTGTCAGTTCGGTGTCGGTCTGGGTGACGTTCTCGTAGACCGGGCCGATCGCGGCGTTGCAGCTGTCGCAGGCATCGCCCAGGCCGTCGCCGTCCGCGTCGGCCTGGTCGGCGTTGGCGGTGGCCGGGCAGTTATCGGCATCGTCGGGAACGCCATCGCCGTCGGCGTCGCTCATCACGAACAGCGCGAAGCCGTCGTGGTCGGAGGCCCTGAGCGCGGTGCTGTCGTCCTCGATCAATTCCTCGGCGGCGTCGGCATTGCCGCGGCCGAATTCGAAGCCGCGGATGAAGGCATCGGCGGCGGTGGATGTCAGCG
>DATFJJ010000094.1:0-2090 GCA_035269245.1 Wenzhouxiangellaceae bacterium
TGTTTTGTGGGAGGCGGCTCCGGCGCCGATTGATCGCGGCCGGAGCCCGCGCCCACGGAATCCCTCCCCGATCCTGCTACGAGTGTGGACGCTTGCCCTGCAAGCGAATCTGATGCTGGCTGCGCCCCATCGCTGCGATCACCGGCGCCCACCCCCGTCGCGGGTTCGTCGGCCGGCGGGTTGTCACCGGAAACCGGAAACCGGAAACCGGAAACCGTGCCTTTCACCGATGCCTCCCGCCCCAGCGCCTCGGAAGCCGCCGATTTAAGGGTCTGGGGTTCGGCGATCGGTTCCAGCCTGAAATCATCCAGCCAGAGTGTGCCCGCGATATTGCGGTCGAACGCGTTGGTCCGGTCGCGCCGCAGCTGCAGCCGGACCAGCCGTGTGCCTTCCGGCGCCTGAAACTCGACCTGCCAGCGCTCCCAGTCGAAGTTGCCGCCGGGTGAGGGAACGCGTTCGCGCAGGTCGCCGCCCTCGGCGGTCAGATACCAATAGGGCAGCGAGCGTGTGGTGAGCGTCTCGGCGCGCCACGCGCCCGAAAGCCTGTAGTGCTGTCCCGGCCGCACCGGGATACGAACCCAGGGCTCGCGCAGGGATACATTCTCCTTGCCGTTGAATTCGATCCTGAGGCTCGCCGGCTCGACGAATGCCTGGTCCTCGTCCCGGCCGGTGCGCACGCCGGGCGGTGGCCGGTTGATTCGCCAGTTGAACCCCAGCGGCGGGCCCGGCGCACGGGCGAAATCGCCGTTGAAGAGCCGGCCGGGTCGGTATCCTGGATCCCGCTCGATCCAGAAATCCACCGCACGTTCCACGCGGCCGGTCTCAAGCAGGAGTTCAACGAAGTTCAGGAACAACGGGTCGTCGAGGTCCGGTTTCGGCACAAGCCGGCTCCAGACGGCTTCGGCCAACGGGATATCCGTCTGTCGGCGTGCCATTTCCATGGCCTCGACCAGGTATTCCCGACCCTCGGGCAGCATTCGGTCCAGCAGCATGCCGGGCTGGTCTATCCAGCGGCTGCCGATGAACAGCGCCTGGCCCGTGTCGCGCGGATACAGCCGCAGCCACTGGCGCAACTGCCGTTCGGCCAGTGCGGCATTGCCGGTCTGCAGCGCCACCTGCGCCGCAGCCCAGAGCGAACGGCGCTCATAGGGTTGAACGGCGCCGGCGCGGGCCAGGTAGTCGTCCACTCGCCGGGCGTTTCCGCCGCGTGCGTGAATTCGCGCCAGGTCCAGCCACTGGTCGGCATCGAGCGGATAACGTGAACTTGCATCGACGAGTACGGATTCGGCGGTTGCCGCGTCGATGCGAGCGGCATCCCCGGCCAATCGGGCCAGCGCCCGCCAGCCGTATCCGCCCCAGGGCTGGGGCAACATGAGTTCGCTCAGCGGAAGGGGCGCCTCTTCCGATGCCACCTGCGCGTGCCGAAGGTTCAGGAAATCGGCCAGCATTATGTAACAGGCCAACAAAAGCAGCACAATGACGACTATCCCCGACAGCCGGCCCCGATGGGTGTGATTCACCGGCGGGGCCTGTCGGGCGGTGTACGGGTCAAAGGTCGCTTAACTGGTGGAACCCAGCGCCTGGCGTTGCCCGGTACCTTCGGCCGCGTCGGATTCATCGTCGGACTCATAGTTGTAATAGTAGGACGAGTAGTAGGCGTAATCGGGGCTGTCGAGGTCGACCGCGTTAAGCACAACGCCCAGCAGCGGCGCGCGCACCTGCATCAGGCGGCGCATGCTCGTCTTGATGCTGTCTTTTGCCGTCTTGCCCGCCGAAGCCACCACGATGACGCCGTCGACCAGCCTGGAAAGCACCATGGAATCGGCCAGGCCCAGCATGGGCGCCGTATCGATGATGACATGGTCGAACGCCCGGGCGTTCATGGCGATGATCTTGGTCATGCGCTCCGAACTCAGAAGTTCTGCCGGATTGGGGGCCTGGTTGCCGCTGGGCATCACGAACAGGCCTTCCACGTCCGTACTGAAAATCGAGGCCGTTTCGTTGCCTTCGCTCTGGGTGCCGGCGATGCGGTTGGTCAGGCCCGGACTCTGCGGCTTGCCGAAATCGCGGTGCAGCCTGGGTTTCCGAAG
>DATFJJ010000095.1:0-3521 GCA_035269245.1 Wenzhouxiangellaceae bacterium
AGCGCCGACAGCCTGCTGATCCAGGCACTCGGCAACCAGGCCGGAACATTCAGGAACCGTGCCGCCGGAATCGATCCGCGAGCGGTGGACGATCGCCGGGTCCGGCGATCGATCAGCCAGGAAAGCACGTTTTCAGACGACCTGCACGATCTCGAGTCCATCGAGGCCGTGATCCGCAAGCAGGCGGCATCCTGCGCCCGGCGACTGCGCGATCGGGATCTTTATGCGCGCACCGTGCATCTGAAACTTCGTTCCGGCGGGTTCTCGACCCTGACCCGGAGCCGGTCGCTCGGCGGCTATACGCGGGA
This sequence comes from Wenzhouxiangellaceae bacterium, assembly GCA_035269245.1. Taxonomy (GTDB): domain Bacteria; phylum Pseudomonadota; class Gammaproteobacteria; order Xanthomonadales; family Wenzhouxiangellaceae. The sequence goes on from DATFJJ010000095.1 coordinate 309, forward strand.
TGCGGAGACCGTGGCCGAGGCAACCTGCGAACTGGCGCGCGCCTGGGCGCGTTACCAGAGCCGCATCGGCGTTCGCCTGATCGGCACCGGGGTCTCCGGGCTGGAGAGCCAGCCCGATGCGGGACAGGTGCTGTAGCGCCGGGGTTTCGCGGCAATCAGCTGCTGCGTGCTTCGCCGAACTTGTCGCGTAGTTCGCGGCGGAGAATCTTGCCGACGTTGGTCTTCGGCAGCTCGTCGACGAACTCGACGTACTTGGGCACCTTGTAGCCGGTCAGCTCTTCCTTGCAGTGCGCGCGCAACTCCTCGACGGTCAGGCTGTCGTCCTTGCGCACCACGACGACCTTGACCAGTTCGCCGGACTTGGCGTCCTCGACCCCGATCGCGCCGACCTCGAGCACCTTCGGATGTCCAGCCACGATGTCCTCGATTTCGTTTGGATAGACGTTGAAGCCGGAGACCAGGATCATGTCCTTCTTGCGATCGACGATGAAGAAATACCCCTTCTCGTCGCAGCAGGCCATGTCTCCGGTCTTCAGCCAGCCGTCGTCGTCGAGCACCTTGGCGGTTTCCTCGGGGCGCTGCCAGTAGCCCTCCATCACCTGCGGACCCCGAATGCACAACTCGCCGGGCTCGCCGACCGGGACCTCGTTGCCCTCGGTGTCGATCACCTTGCCCTCGGTGGACGGTATCGGCAGGCCGATCGCGCCGTTGTAGTCCTCCATGTCCATCGGGTTGATGCAGGCCGCCGGCGAGGTCTCCGTCAGTCCGTAGGCCTCGATCAACGGGACGCTGGTCACCTCTTTCCAGCGCTCGGCCACCGCACGCTGCACGGCCATGCCGCCGCCCAGCGTGAAACGCAGCTTGCTGAAATCGACCTCGTCGAAGCCGGGCGTGTTCAGCAGTCCGTTGAACAGGGTGTTGACGCCGGTAATCGCCGTGAACGGAGAGCCCTTCAGCGTCTTGACGAAGCCGTTCATATCGCGCGGGTTGGTGATCAGCAGGTTGCGGCCGCCGAACTTGATGAACACCAGGCAGTTCGCCGTCAGCGCAAAGATGTGATAAAGCGGCAGGGCGGTGACGATGATCTCGCGGCCGTAATCGATGTTGTTGCCCAGCCAGGCCGACGACTGCTGGACGTTCGCGACGATGTTGCCATGGGTCAGCATCGCGCCCTTCGACACGCCCGTGGTGCCTCCGGTGTACTGCAGGAAGGCCAGGTCCTCATGGTTCAGCGCCGGGCGTTCCAGCGATTTCGATTCGCCGGCCTTCAGCGCGGCCGAGAAGCGAACGGCACCGGGCAGGTTGTACGCCGGGACTTCCTTCTTGACGTGGCGAAGCACGAAGTTGATCAGCGAGCCCTTCGGGAAGCCCAGCAGGTCGCCGACGCCAGTGACGAAGACGTGCTCGCAGGCCGGACAGTCGCCGGTCACGGTATCGAGGGTGTGGGCGAAGTTCTCCAGCACGACGATGGCCCTTGCGCCTGAATCGTTGAGCTGGTGCTTCAGCTCCCGTGCGGTGTACAGCGGGTTGGTGTTGACCACGACCAGGCCGGCCCGGAGCACTCCGAACAAGGCGATCGGGTACTGCAGCAGGTTCGGCATCATGATCGCCACGCGATCGCCGCGCTCCAGACCGAGCGACTGGAGGTACGCCGCAAATGCGGCGCTCCTGCGGTCCAGCTCGGCATAGGTCATCGTCACACCGAAATTCTCGTACGCGACCCGGTCGGCATACTCGGTGCAACTGCTTTCGAAGATGTCGACCACGGAACTGAATTCATCGAGGTCGATCTCGTTCGGGATGCCCGCGGGGTACTGCTGCAACCAGGCCTTGTCGCTCATTGTCGAAGATTCCCTTTTCTGTTTGTGTGTCTACCCATCGCGTAGATTCGCACAGACCTTCGAGCCAGACAAGACCGGCCGGTTTGCCGAGGATCGATAGGACGTTTATCATCCGGACATCCGGCCGCAGCGACGCGCACGCCGGACCGCGGCTGGAATCGGGACGACTGATGGGTGAGCAGAATGTAGAGCGCGCCAGCGACGAGGGCACTCGACGTGCCTTCATGAAGGCGCTGTTGAACGAGGTCCGGGCGATGGAGGACATGCTCGCGGCCGGCCGGTTCGAGCACGGGATTCGACGCATCGGGGCCGAGCAGGAAATGTTCCTGGTCGATCGCGCCTTCCGGCCCGCGATGACCGCGATGCAATTGCTCGATGAACTCGACGATCCGCGCTTCACGCACGAACTCGGGCTGTTCAACCTCGAAGCCAACCTGTCGCCGCTCGAGCTGGGCGGCTCCTGCCTGCGCCAGCTCGAGGCCGAAACCCAGGAGGTCGTCGCGCTGGCCCGCGAGGGCGCCAAACGGGTCGATTCGCAGATCGCGCTGGTCGGCATCCTGCCGACCCTGACCCGCGACCACCTGACGCTCAACGCCATGGTGCCCACGGCGCGCTATTTCGCGCTGAACGAAGCGCTGCTGCGGCTTCGCGGCTCGGATTTCCAATTCGCGATCAAGGGTATCGACCAGCTCAACTTCCAGCACGACAACCTGATGCTGGAAGCCTGCAACACCAGTTTCCAGGTCCATTTCCAGGTCGGCGCCGACGAGTTCGCGTCGCTGTACAACTGCGCCCAGGCCGTGACCGGCCCGCTGCTGGCGGCCTGCGTGAACTCCCCGTTCCTGCTCGGCAAACGCCTCTGGCACGAGACCCGGATCGCGGTGTTCGAGAATTCCATCGACGCCCGCTCCGAGGCGTTGGCGGCACGCGGGCTGAAACCGCGCGTTCACTTCGGTGATCACTGGATCGAGGAATCGGTCATCGAGATCTTCAAGGAAGACATCGCGCGATTCCGGGTGATTCTGACCACCGAATTCGAGGACGACCCGATCGGGATGGTGCAGCGTGGCGAAGTGCCCAGGCTCAACGCGCTGCGGCTCCACAACGGAACGGTCTACCGCTGGAACCGCGCCTGCTACGGCATTTCCGACAACGGCAAGCCGCACCTCCGGATCGAGAACCGGGTGATACCGTCCGGGCCCACGGTGGTCGACGAGATCGCAAACGCGGCCTTCTTCTTCGGAATGATGTCCAAGCTCTCACACGCGATCGGCGACATCCGCGATCACCTGAATTTCAGCGACGTCAAGAGCAACTTCATGTCCGCGGCGCGCGACGGTTTGCGGGCCCAGCAGGTGTGGTTCGACGAGCG
>DATFJJ010000096.1:0-5549 GCA_035269245.1 Wenzhouxiangellaceae bacterium
CCTGCTGCTGGACAACGCGCTGGCCACCATGGGCGCCGGCCTGCCGGTGGCGATGGGCGCAAGCATGCTGCATCCGGACCGCAAGGTGCTCGCCGTGTGCGGCGACGGCGGCTTCATGATGAACTCGCAGGAACTGGAGACCGCAGTGCGCCTGGGCCTGAACCTGGTGGTACTGGTCTTGCGCGACGATGCCTACGGAATGATCCGCTGGAAACAGGCCGACATGCAGCTACCCGATTTCGGACTGCAATTCGGCAACCCGGATTTCGTCAGGTATGCCGAAAGCTACGGTGCGCGCGGCCACCGTGCCGACAGCGTCGCGTCGCTGGAAGAACTGCTGGCCGAAGCGCTGGACGCGCCGGGCGTGGACCTGATCGACTGCCGGATCGACTACCGCGACAGCCAGCGGGTGTTGTTCGAAGAGATACCGGCGGCGAGCCAGGCGTTGGAATAAGCAAGTTTTCAGTTTGAAGTATTCAGTTTTCAGCAACCTGTTGCCTCGAGCTTGGAAAGCCCGGCGGCAACCAGCGGCCGAAAGGGCTCGATCAGGTCAGCATTCATCGACCATGTCGTGGAGCGTGACGCCATTGACCGCTGAAAACTGAAAACTTCCTGATCAACCCCGAAGCGCGACGAAATCGGAATACGCCGGAATTTCCCCTATCGAGAAGGCCTCCCGTATCCCCCGCCCCCCGGCGTCTCGACCGTCAATACCTGTCCGGCCTTGACCTCGACCGAGATCTTCGACGGCAGCTCCTCGCCGTCGAGCAGGTTGCGGCCCTTGCGGCCGGATTCTCCGCCGTTCAGTCCCCACGGCGCGTTGACCCGGCGCTCGGTGATCAGCGTGGCCTGGGCCGGCTCCAGGAATTCGAATTCCCGCACCAGACCGTCGCCGCCGCCATATGTGCCGTCGCCGCCGCTGCCTCGCCTGAGCTGATAGCGAACGATGCGCAGCGGAAAGTGCATCTCCAGCACTTCGGCCGGGGTATTCAGGGTGTTGGTCATGTGGCTGTGTGCGGCATGCCGACCGGCCGTGTCTGCGGTCGCGCCGCAGCCGCCGGCCATCGTCTCGTAATAGCTCCAGCGCTTACCGCCCAGGCCGAGATTGTTCATCGTGCCCTGGCTGGCGGCCGGGATCCGGTCCGGCAGCGCCTCGGCCAGCGCGCGGAATACGACATCGACGATGCGCTGGCTGGTTTCGACGTTGCCGGCCGCCGTGGCCGCCGGCGACCGGGCGTTGACCAGGCAGCCTTCCGGCGCGCTCAGGTGCATGCAATCCAGCGCGCCGGCGCAGGTGGGCGTCTCTTCGGGCAGCAGGCAGCGCAGCGCGTAGTAAACCGCTGCGGCGGTCACGCTCATCGGGCAGTTCAGGTTGCCCGCCACCTGGTCGTCGGTACCGTCGAAATCCACTTCGATCCGCCCGGACTCCACCTTCAGCGACACCCGGATCGTCGGGCCGGCGCCGCCGGCACCGTCGCAGTCCATGCGGTCTTCCGCCTGCCAGCGCCCTTCCGGCAGGTCGGAAATGCTGGCCGAGGCCAGCCGACCGGCATAGTCGTTCAGCGCCTGCGCGAAGTTCTGCAACTGCTCGCGCCCCAATTCCTCGACCAGGGCACCGAACGCTTTCTCACCGAATGCCGAAGCGGCCACCTGCGCCTGGAAGTCGCCTGCCGAAAGCTCGGGATTTCGCATTTCGCCGCATATTTCGTTCAATGCCTCACTGTCCAGCTCACCATCCCTGTACAGCCACTGCGGACTGATCAGCACCCCTTCCTCGTCCAGCGAGCAGCTCAGCGGCATCGAGCCGGGCGTGGCGCTGCCGATATCGGCATGGTGGGCCCGATTGGCGACGAAACCAACGCAGTCGTCGGAAACGAATACCGGAGCAATCACCGTCACGTCGGGCAGGTGCGTGCCGCCGGCATACGGATCGTTGAGCATCAGCCGGGATCCGGGTTGCCAGTCGTGGGCGTCGACCAGATCGCGCATCGCCCAGGCCATGGATCCCAGGTGCACCGGAATGTGCGTGGCCTGACTCAACAGGCGCCCGTCGGCGCTGAACAGCGCGCAGGAAAAATCCAGCCGGTCGCGAATATTTGGCGAAAAAGCGCTGCGGCGCAGCACAGCGCCCATGGTTTCGCAGATTGCCGCCGCGCGGCTTTCGAATACGCGCAGCTCGATCAGGTCGAGACCGGCGTCGCCGTCGGAAGCGGCATTCGAGTTGGACGAAGACATTGGCGTCGGTAGCACTTTCCTCTTGAATACACAAGCTACGGTACCATGTCATTTGGGTAACCCCCTGAATTTCAACCCAAGGAGCATGTCTATGTCATTTTCGCTGCCCGACCTTCCATATCCGAAGAACGCGCTGGAGCCGCATATCTCCGAGGAAACCCTCGAGTATCACTACGGCAAGCACCACAAGACCTACGTCGACAAGCTCAACGGCATGATCGAGGGTACCGACGACGAAAACAAGTCGCTCGAGGAAATCATCGGCAAAGCTTCCGGCGGGTTGTTCAACAATGCCGCCCAGGTCTGGAACCACACGTTCTACTGGAACTGCATGAGCCCGGACGGCGGCGGCGAACCAACCGGTGCGCTGGCCGATGCGATCAACCGCGATTTCGGTTCCTTCGAGAACTTCAAGGAAAAATTCAACGAGTCCGCCGTCGGCAATTTCGCCTCCGGGTGGACCTGGCTGGTGCAGCACACCGACGGCTCGCTGGCGCTCCTCAACACCGACGACGCCGAGACCGCGCTGACCAGCGACGCCACGCCGTTGCTGACGTGCGACGTCTGGGAACATGCCTACTACATCGACTATCGCAACGCCCGTCCGAAATACCTGGAGGCGTTCTGGAACGTGGTCAATTGGGACTTCGTCGGCGACCAGATGAAAAATCACTGATAAGCTATTGCGCGACTGTCTGACGGCGCCCGGCGGTGCTCGAATTCCTCATGTACTGGCGTGTACACTTCGGATTCTGCGCTCCGGCGGCCACCGTCAGACAGCCGCTCTTGACGCTTCTCAGCGATTTTTACTTGCAAAGTGAGGTTGCGTTGTAATATCAAGGGCCCGCGCACCGCGCGGGCTTTTCGTATCATGGCCCCATGACCGATTCTTACCTGATGAACACCTACGCCCGGATGCCGGTGGCTTTCGAGCGCGGCGATGGTGCCTGGCTGTTCGACGAGGACGGCAGGCGCTATCTGGACGCGATCAGCGGCATTGCAGTGTGCAGCCTGGGCCACGCCGATCCGGTGCTGGCCGAAGCGATCTGCGAGCAGGCCCGAACCCTCATCCATACAGCGAATCTCGGCCATATCCGGCTTCAGGAGCGTCTCGCCGAGGCGTTATGCGAGTTGTCGGGAATGGATCGGGCGTTCATCACCAACACCGGCGCCGAAGCAGTCGAATGCGCCTTCAAGATCGCGCGCAAGCACGGGCATTCGCGCGACATCGACCAGCCGAAGATTCTGGTGGTCGAGGGCGCCTTCCACGGCCGCACGCTGGCGGCCATAAGCGCCTCCGCGCCCGGCAAGCTGCAGCTTGGCTTCACGCCGCTCGTCGAGGGCTTCGTACGCGTGCCGTTCGGCGATGCCGATGCCGCCTTGCGCGCCCTGCATGCCGATTCCAGTATCGTCGCGGTCATGCTCGAACCCATCCAGGGCGAAGGTGGCGTTCGGGTTCCGCCGGATGGTTATCTCACCGCCCTGCGCAAGGGCTGCGACGAGCACGGTGCACTGCTGATGCTTGATGAAATCCAGACCGGCATGGGCCGCACCGGACGCTGGTTTGCCCACCAGCACGAAGCCGAATGCCTGCCCGACGTCATCACGGTGGCCAAGGCCCTGGGCAATGGCGTTCCAGTGGCCGCCTGCATTGCGCGCGGCGCCGCGGCTGACGTGCTGACGCCAGGCAGCCACGGCACGACCTTCGGTGGCAGTCCGCTGGCCTGCCGCGTGGCGCTGACCGTCATCGAGCGCATGCGCGAACTCGACATATGCGAACGCGCCGAACGGCAGGGACGGCGGTTGCGCGAGCAGCTGCGAGAGCGCCTGGAAGGAAACGCCCGTGTCGTCGAAATCCGCGGACGGGGACTGATGATCGGCGTGGAACTGGCCGATGACGCGGCTGACGTTCGCGAGTATGCGCTGGATGCCGGCGTGCTGATCAACATCACGCACCAGCGGGTAGTACGCCTGCTGCCGCCCCTGATCATCAACGACGACCAGGCACGACGAATTGCCGACACGGTGGCCGAAGCGATAGAAGCCGGGCATTGAATCGAACCGCGGGCCGCCGAGCTTCAGCGGCGTCGGTCCGATCAGTTTCGGTCCAACACCGAATCCAGTTCGCGCAGAAGGCCTGAATCAAGCAGACCTTCGAGCCGGGGCAATAGCGATTTCAACTCGGCAGTGTCGCGCGCGCTCAGCGTTGCATGTCCCACTTTGCGTCCTTCGCGCGCCGACTTGCCGTAATCGTGCCAGTGCAGGCCCGGCAACTGCAGCCAGGGCGCCGGTGCCGGCATCCGGCCGATGAAGTTCACCATCGCCGCCGCGCCTCTGGCATCCGTTGCGCCCAGCGGCAGGCCGCACACCGCCCGCAGGTGATTCTCGAACTGGGAGCACACCGCGCCTTCGATGGTCCAGTGTGCCGAATTATGCACCCGCGGCGCAAATTCATTGGCCAGCAGCCGGTCACCGCAGGCAAAGAGCTCCAACGTCAGGCAACCGACGTAGTCCAGGTCCTCGGCGAGCGTTTTGACCAGCGCCTCCGCGGCGCGCTGCCGACTCTCGGCGACCGGCAGAGATGCGGCCAGGCGCAGAATGCCGTCACGATGCCAGGTGCGGCTAATCGGCCAGTAGCGGAGTTCGCCATCGGTCGAACGCACCGCGGTAATCGAGCACTCGTTGTCGAACGCGACCCACTGCTCCACGATAAGCGGGTATTCGCCAAGCTTCCGCCAGGCCAGTTCCAGATCCTCGGCATCGCGCAGGAGCATTTGCCCCTTGCCGTCATAGCCCATCCGACGCGTCTTGACCACCGCCGGAAGTCCAAGCTTCTGGACCGCCGCCTGGAGATCCGTTCGCGAATTCGCTTCGGCATAGCCGGGGGTTTCCATACCCAGCCTGGTGAAGCGGTTCTTCTCGGTCAATCGATCCTGGGCTGCCGCGAGCGCCGCGGCCGAGGGCCTTACCGCGACCCGGTCGTCGATGATGGCCAGGGCATCGGCCGGCACATTCTCGAAATCGCAGGTCACCCGATCGCAGCTTGCCAGGCGGTCAAGCGCGTCGGAATCAGCGTAGTCGGCATGGATGAAACGGCCCATGCCGGCCGCGCAGGCATCGGGCTTGGGATCGACGATGACAAAATCCAGGCCCAGCGGCGTGCCGGCCTCGACCAGCATCCGCGCAAGCTGACCGCCCCCGAGAATCCCGACTTTCATGCCTCGCGGGAATCCTGGCGAGTATTTTCGCGAGGATCGGGCTCGGCCAGAACCTGCTCGGTCTGGCGCGCTCGCCAGGCCCGGTAGCGCTCGGCC
>DATFJJ010000097.1:0-2775 GCA_035269245.1 Wenzhouxiangellaceae bacterium
TCTCGCAGTGGTCGAGTCGAACTCAGCGATTGTGTGACCGCCGCTTGCTTGAATTCATCGCTAAATCGCCGATTTCGCTTAACTTTCATGACACCTCCGTCCTCAGTTGATTGAGGTGTCTACTTTTTCGGGGGCACTCCAGAAGTCGGGAGTCGGGGGTCAGTGGACGTTTCTTGCTTCGATATCCCGGAAACCGGAAAACGGAAGTAGAAAAAGGCCGGGAACGACATTGATCGTTCCCGGCCTTGCGCTTCATGCGGGTTGCGAAGACCCGCTCGAGCGGAGTCTTATTGCTCGACTTGCTGCAGCTTCTGCTGCAGTTCCGGATCGTTCTGGATCGCCATGGCGATCGTATTGAACGATTCGACATCGAGGCCGGTTTCCTCGACCGCGCCGATCATTTCCTCGTTGGCCTGCTGCTGCAGTGAATTGGCCGTTTCCGGGTCCTTAACGTTCTGCAGGCGCTGTGAATAGTCCTGCTGAATTTCGGAGATCGCAGTGCGGGCTTCGGCGAACGACTGGAGTTCGGAATTGCTCACGTCCACGTCGGTCGGAGCGGCTTGCTGCTGCTGCGCGATGCCTGCGGTGGAGAATGCAAGCAGTGCGGCGAACAGGGCGGCGGTCATCATCTTGAAGTTCTTCATGTATTCCTCCTGGGGAATGTTGAGTGAAGTTTTGCTGCAGCAAGAAGGGTGCATCTGCCGTGCCAGGATTCCGAGCAGTTGGAATTCAATGACTTGCGAGGGGGTTGCGGACCGAACGGGCAGCGTCGATGTGTCACAATGGCGCATGTATCCTCACTGACACTCTTTTATGAAGAGTCTGCGCAAGCAATTGATTGCCTATGTCCTGGTGCCGGTCGCGGCCCTGACCGCACTGATCTTCTGGACGACATTCGTCTCGGTGGAGTCGTTGCTCGAAAATCGTCTGGAAAAGGAGATCGAGCTCGTCGCGCGCAGCCTGCGAATGCCCGTTGAAGGTGCGCTGCGCGACGGCGATCCGGAGCGCCTGCGCGATGCGCTGGGCGCTGTTTCCGAGATCGGCCGGGTCTACGGCGCCGCGATCTACGATGCCGAGGGCCGGAGGATCGCCGTGGCCGGAGATGCGATGCCCGGGCGGGCCGAGCAGATACAGGCGGCCGAACTGGTCGCCGTGGGCGAGGAGCTGGGCCAGTACGAGGAATTCGCCGGGCGGGCTGTGTATTCCTACTTCGTTCCGCTTTCGGTTTCGTTCGGGCGCATCGATGCGTTGCTGCAGGTGGTGCGCGAGGAAAGCGACATCCGGCTTCGAATGGATCGAACCCGCTGGCTGGGTCTGGCCGCGATGGTGATCGGCCTGGGCCTGATTCTCGCCGTTCTGCTGGTAGGCCACCAGGTGGCGTTGATGCGCCCCGTGCGCCTTTTGCTTGGGGACATGCGCCGGGTCGAGCAGGGCGATCGTAACCGACGGGCTCAAGTGCGTTCGCCGCTGGAACTCGCGCAACTGGCTGCAGGCCTGAACCACATGCTGGACGCACTGGACCGCGCCGAAGCCGAAGTCGCGCAGCGGCGGGAAATGGAACTGGGCCTCAACGAGCGTATGCGGCGCCACGAAAGCCAGGCCGCGCTGGGTCGTTTCTCGGCCGGTGTCGCGCACGAACTGGGCGCGCCGCTGACCGTGATCCAGACGGATGCACACCGGCTCGAGCAATTGATGGACAAAGACGTTACGGACAATCAAGAGGGCCGGCGGCGGCTGCGGCGCATCGGCGAGCAACTCAGCCGCACGCGCCAGCTGGTCGACCAGTTGATGAGCCTGGTTCGCGAAGCGCCGGGACAATTCGAGCCGCTCGATCTGTCAGCGGTGGTCGCACGGGCGGTAGAAGGTGCGCGTCCTGAAGCCGAGAGCCGTGACATCGCGCTCGAATACGATCCGCCGGCTGCACTGTTCGTTCCCGGCCTGGCAGTCCGCATCGAGCACGCCGTACTCAATCTGGTCCGCAACGCGGTGCAGGCCGCAAACAATCGGGTCAGGGTACAGGTGGGCCGGCGTGGAGATTCAGTCTTCGTGACCGTGGAGGACGACGGGCCGGGGCTGGAACCCGAGCGGCGCGAGACGGCCTTCGAACCGTTCAGAAGCGAACGAAATTCGGGCCGGGGCACCGGCCTGGGACTGACCATTGTTCGCACCGTCATCGAAGTGCACGGCGGAGAGATCGCGGTGGCCAGCAGCGCTGATCTTGGCGGCTGCCGGTTCGAGATACAGCTGCCGATCGAAGGTGGCGCATGAGTGAAGCTGCTCGCATCGTGGTCGTCGAGGACGACGCCGCGCTCAACGAATTGCTGGCCGAAGAACTTGAAGGCCAGGGTTGGGACGTGCGCACCAGCCGTTCGGCCGAAGGCGGCTTCGAACTTGCTGCCGAGTTTCGGCCCGACCTGGTCGTGACCGATCTCCAGTTGCCCCAAGCCGACGGAATGCAGTTGCTGGAGTCGTTGCTTCGCCTGCCGCGGCCGCCGGCGGTGCTGATGATTACCGCCTTCGGCACCGTCGAACGCGCCGTGGCTGCGCTCAAGGCGGGCGCGGATAATTTCCTGACCAAGCCGCTGGATATCGAGCATTTGCTGATCGCCTGCCAGCGGCTGGTCGAGCAACGCCGGCTGCGCGCCGAACTGGATGAATATCGTGACGAGTATCGCGGCGATGCCGGCACGCGCGGTTTTCACGGCATGCTCGGCAACAGTTCTGTCATGCGGCAAATGTTCGAACAGATCGAGCGAATCGCGCGCGCCGACGGTC
>DATFJJ010000098.1:0-2898 GCA_035269245.1 Wenzhouxiangellaceae bacterium
GCCGAAACCTTCAACGAGGGTTACCGCACGACCGAGTACCTGGCCGCCTCGATTCTGGATATGTGCTACCACACGCTGCCGGCCGACCAGATTCCGGCCAGCGACGACATCCTGGAATTCGAAGCCGACTGCCTGGAAAAGGCCGGCATCGCCTACGGTCCGGTGCCGCCGCGCTATCGCACCACGTACTTCTCGCACATCATGGGCGGCTATTCGGCGGGCTATTACTCCTACATCTGGAGTGAAGTGCTGGATGCCGACAGCGTCAATTGGTTCAAGGAGAACGGTGGTCTGACGCGTGAAAACGGCGATCATTTCCGGGATACGCTGCTTTCCCAGGGCGGCAGCAAGGACGCCATGCAATTGTTCCGCGACTTCGCCGGGCGCGAGCCGAATATCCAGCCGCTGCTCGAACGCCGCGGCCTGGCGCCGGTCGAAGGCACGGGCGAAACCACCGGTCCCATGTGATCGACCGGGCGATGCCCGCCGATACCAATCCCGGAGCCGCCGGGCCCCGATCCCGCGCGGCCTCCATCCAGGCCTGGACGAACTGGCTGACCACCGACCTCGGGGGCGGCCCCCGGCCGTTCAAGTTCAACCAGGTCATCGATTTCCAGAAAGCCGGCACCCCGTTTTTTCTGCTTTGCCTCATGTGGTACTACGAGGCTTGGGGCGCGCGGGAATGGGTGTATTTCGCGCTGCACGGCGGCTACGGTCTGGTCTGGCTGATCAAGGACCTTGCATTCCCGGACCCGGCCTGGCAACGCAGGATCACCATTGGAGGTGCCGCAGCTGCGTTTGTCGGGGTGCTTGGCTGGTACTGGGTTTTCGGCTGGCTGCTGATTTCCGGAATCGCCGATGCCGGATATCCGGTACCCGAGGCGGCCTGGTACGGTCTGTGTATCGTGCTTTGCCTGCTGGGCTGCACGATCATGACGTCGGCCGACGCGCAGAAGTACTTCACGCTGCGTGAGCGATCCGGGCTCATCACCGACGGGATGTTTCGCTACGTCAGGCATCCGAACTACCTCGGCGAGATGATGATCTATGCCAGCTTCGCGATGATGGTCTGGCACTGGCTGCCGTGGCTGGTGCTGGGATGGGTCTGGCTGGGCATCTTTGCGGTCAACATGCAGGTCAAGGAGCAGCGCATGGCGCGCCACCCCGAATGGCCGGCGTATCGTCGCAGCAGCCGGTGGCTGTTGCCCGGCGTCTTCTGAAACGTCAGGCGTTACTTTCTCAAGAGAATCGACAGACTTGTCACGCAATACTTTCGCGACCATTACGCCTTCGGCGCTTCGCCGTAACCTGAAGCGCGTTCGCGCGCTGAGCGACGGCGCACGCATCATGGCGGTGGTCAAGGCCGACGCCTACGGTCACGGGTTGAAGCGTTGTCTGCCGGCATTGGCCGAGGCCGACATGCTGGCCGTGGCGACCATGGACGAGGCACGCGCCATCCGCGCCCTTGAGCCGCGTGCGCCGATACTGCTGCTCGAAGGCATCATGGCGGCCGACGAGCTGGAGGCCGTGACCCGATTGAATCTCGAGATGGTGGTGCATCACGAAACGCAGCTCGAGTGGATCGAAGCCTCCGGCCAGGCGCTCAGCCCGAGAATCTGGCTCAAGCTCGATTCGGGCATGCACCGGCTGGGTTTCCCCCTGTCGCAAGCGCAAGCGGTGCACTCGAGACTGCAGGCACTGGACGGCGTCGAGGAGGTCGTGCTGATGACGCATTTCGCTTGCGCCGATCAGCCCGAGAATCCCCTGAACCGGCGCCAGATCGATTCATTCGACGCCGCGGTGAAGGGGCTTGCGGGTCCTCATTGCCTGGCGAATTCCGCGGCGCTTCTCAATCTTCCCGAAACCCGCAGGAACTGGATTCGTGCCGGCCTGCTGCTGTACGGCGTCTCTCCGTTGGCCGGACACGACGGGCCGGCGTTGGGGCTGGAACCCGTGATGACGTTCGAGACCCGTCTGATCGCGGTCAACGATGTGCCTGCCGGGGACACCATCGGTTATGGCGCCCGTTTCACCGCTTCTCGCGACATGCGCGTGGGCGTGGCGGCGATCGGATACGGCGACGGCTACCCGCGCAACATGCCCGATGGAGCGCCGGTAATGGTCAACGGGCGCGAACAGCACCTCGTTGGGACGGTCTCGATGGACATGATCACGATCGATCTGCAGGGTCAGCCGGAAGCGCGTGTCGGAGATCCGGTCGTGCTCTGGGGGCGGGGGCTGCCCGTGGAGCGGATCGCCGAGACGGTCGGTACGATTCCCTATGAGCTGCTGTGCCGGGTGACCCGGCGCGTGACCTACCGCGAACGCTGAGTTCGAGCGCGCTCGCTGCTGGAGCCAGGGCCCGCGGGACTCGGCGCGAGGCCGGCCCGGCCGGGCTTAAAGAGAGTGCTTGCGCAGAATGCCCCTGATCTGGTCATAGCTCAAGCCGAGTCGCGTGGCGGCCTTCTTGCGGTTGCCCTGGGCTTCGGCCAGGGCACGCTCGACGACGGCGCGCTCCTGGGCGTCCAGCCAGTCGCGCAGGTCGCGTGGAAGGCTTTTCGGGCCAGTACCGGTCTCGTTGCCTTCGGTGGCCGGGCGCCAGGGAGATTCGAACGGATCGAGTTGCAGCGACCGGATCGGCGTGTCCGGCGCATCGTGCCGGTAGACCGCGCGTTCGACCGCGTTCTTGAGCTCACGCACATTGCCAGGCCATGCATGGGCGTGCATTTGCCGGATCGCGCCGTCGGAAAAGCCGGCAAATAGTTCGCGCCCCAGTTCGCGCGACATTCGCATGGCGAAATGCTCCGCCAGCGGCATCACGTCCTCGAGTCTTTCGCGCAGCGGGGGGAGCGTGATCACGTCGAACGAGAGTCTGTCCAGCAAGTCGGCGCGAAACCG
>DATFJJ010000099.1:0-6800 GCA_035269245.1 Wenzhouxiangellaceae bacterium
CTTGTCGATGCGTTTCATGACCCACAACCACAGCGGCATGCCGGCGGCCATGGCCAGCGTCATCGGCAGCGCAATGTGCGGAATCTTGTCGGCAAGCTCGAGGTACTGGCTGGCATAGATCACGAACAGCGTCGAGACCGCACCGGTCGCCAGCCCGAACAGCATCTGCGTGACCAGGAAGTAGACCAGCGGCGGATTGCTTCGCAGCGCCCGCCACAGATCGCCGAAACGAATCTCGCGCGACATCACGTGACGCCGCGGCTCGGGCACCGTGCGGCACATGACCAGAACGAAAACCGGCAATGCCGCCATGATGAAGATCGCGATGCCGCGCATGACTTCGGGCGTGAACGCGGCGGTGCCGGTCATCAGGATCATCGGCGCGGCCATGAACAGGATGCCGCCGACGAAGCCCAGAAGCTGGCGCCAGAACACGATCCGGGTACGCTCGTGATAGTCCACCGAAAGCTCGGCGGCCATCGCCGTATGCGGGATCTCGACCAGCGTCCAGCCCAGCGTGACGACCAGGTACCAGGCCAGCAGATGCCCCGGCCCGGCGTCCGCGCCCGGGTTGTAGAGGAACCAGGCGCCGGCCGCCACGACAGCGGCGCCGGCGATCATCCAGGGCTTGCGCGTGCCGGAGCGGTCCGAAAACAGCCCGATCAGCGGATCGGTCACGGCGTCGAACAGCCGCGCCACAAGCGTGGCGGTGGCCAGGCCGGCCACCGTCACGCCGGTGTATTCGAGATAGAAATTCGGCAGGATTGCCGCGGTCGGCGACAGCAGCATCGACAGCGGCAGATTGACCAGGCCGAACAGGATCAGCGTGGCGGTCGGGATTCGTGTGCGGCTCGTCATCGCTGCCGGTCAGCCGTCGCCATCGACACAGGATCGACGGGAACCTCAGTCCTCCGGATGCAGCTCGACGATGGCCTGGATCTCGACCGCGATGTCGGACGGCAGCGAGGCCATGCCGACTGCGGCCCGGGCGCCCTTGCCGGCATCGCCGAAGGCGGTCACGAACAGGTCGGAGAAACCGTTGATGACCCTGGGGTGGGCCGTGAAGTCATCGGTCGCGTTGACCATCCCCGTGATCTGAAGGACCTGCTTCACCCGCGACAGCTCGCCGACCGCCGACTTGATCGTCGCCAGCATGCACAGGCCGGTCAACTCGGCCGAGCGCCGGCCCTGCTCCAGCGTCAGGTCGCGCCCGACCTTGCCGGTGGTGAAATCGTCACCGCACTCGCCGTGACCGGACAGGTACAGCACGTTGCCGGCCTGTCGCCAGGTCACGTAGGTGGCGACAGGACTCGTGGCCTGCGGCAGCTCGTGGCCGGCGGCGGCCAGGCGCTGTTCCGGCGTTTCGGCCATGATGCCGTTTGCGGCGCAGAGTGAAACCAGGATTGCGGTGAATCGGAGCGAATTTGCAATAGAAATGGTCATGGCTGTTTTCCAGTGGGTATGTTGATCGGCACAGTATCGTCGTTATCGGCAGGGCTGGCACGATACCGAGAAGCCGGTACTCAGAAGCGGCCTGCATCAACCTCGCGCATGAACGCGACGAGACCGGGAAAGAAATGTTCGGGATCGTCGTATTGGCACAGGTGGCTGCCGTTCGGGCAATGCAGGTAGCGACCGTTCTGAACCTGCCGCGCCATCCATTTCATGTGCTCGGGATCCATGGTGTCGTGCGCCGCGCCCACGGTCAGGGTGGGAACTTCGATCTTCGGCAGGTCGGCCGAGCGATTCCAGTCGCCGAGCGTCGCGTTGGGCGTCATGCCGAACTCGCTGTAGCCCTGCATGTGCACGTACAGATCCTTGTTGAGATGCTTGAACGTGCGCATGATCGAGTCGGGCCATTGGTCCAAAGGCATGCGCAGCACGTGCTCGGTGTAATGGTGCTCCATCAGCAGCTCTTCGTAGCGCGGGTTCTCGTAGTCCTCTTCGGCTTCCAGGCGCTGAATTTCGCTGAACACTTCCGGATCCATCTGCGGGCCCAGGACTTCGCGTGCATAACGGTTGTAGGCGTGGACGTCGGAGACCATGTTCGAGATGATCAGGCCCTTGAGATGTTGCTGATGAGCCAGCGCATATTCGGTCGCGAGCATACCGCCCCAGGACTGGCCGAACAGGAAGAAGTTGTCCTTGTTCAGGTCCAGTGCCCGACGCACCTGGTCGACTTCGCTCACGAAGTGCTCGATGGTCCAGAGATCCGGGTTATTGGGTTGATCGCTGTAGTACGAGTCGAGCTGATCGTAATAGATGTACTCGATACCCTCGGCCGGCAGGTAGCCGTCGAAGCATTCGTAAAGTTCGTGGGTGGCGCCCGGTCCGCCGTGCAAAAGCAACAGGCGGATCTTCGGATTGTTGCCGACCCGCTTGACCCAGACATGAAAATCGCCTTTCGGCGTCGTGATCGGGATGCGGCGGATGCCGCCGGTAAGCTGGTCGGGTGCGTCGGAATAGTCGAGGTAGTCGGTCATCGCGGGGTGCTCCGTTGCATCGCCTTCCAAGTATGCCTTGCAATCGTCCGGGCATCGGGACGCTTTCATCGGACCCGCGCCGGCGCATCCCGCAAGACCCGTCGCGCCCGGGGATATTCGCTCAGGCCGTCTCCAGGTAACGCTGTCAGAGCGCTCGCGCGGCCACGATGACGCCCATTGCGGTCATGCAGACGATCTGCGCGAAGAAGAACCCGAAGCGAAACGCCGCGGTCAGGTCGGTCGTCCGGGTCGCGACGTGTACGACGGTCTGGCAGACGCGCGCGACAATGAACGCGACGGCCAGGCCGTCGAGAAGCGGTCCCGCCGCATCGCTGGCCATCATGGCCACGACAATGGCACCGTAAACAGGCAGGTTCTCCACGCAGTTCATATGAGCCCGCATGGCGCGCCGATACCAGTCGCTGCCCTGCGATTCGGTGGGATCCCAGGCACTGATCGCGGCGCGCCCGGTCAGGATGCGGCTCCAACGATAGATGCCGATAGTGGCAAGCAGCGTCAGGAGCGTCCAGCCCGCGAATGCCAGCAATATCCAGACGGGAAGAGTCATGGTCTGCCTCCGGAATCTTGTCTTGAGATTCCCGAAGGCTACCACTCGGAGTGCCGACGCGCCCGATTTGACGCCCCCGGCTTCGCGATGTTAGGGTTTTTTCACCGTGAAAAAAACCGCGTGCCGACGCGGACTTTCCTTGCTGCAAGGGCAGCCCGCGTGCCGCGGAGGAGAGACTAGTCATGGCATACCATCTTGAAGGCGACCTCCTCGAGGTCTGTACCTGCGAAACCCTGTGTCCCTGCTGGGTCGGTGAAGACCCGGACGGCGATACCTGCGACTCGTCACTTGCCTACCACATCCGTTCGGGAAGCATCGACGGCGTCGATGTCTCCGGTCTGACCTGGGTCAACGTGGTCCACATCCCCGGCAACGTGCTGGACGGAAACTGGCGCGCAATCGTCTACCTGGACGAGGAGGCGACGGCAGAGCAGGAAGCCGCATTGCGCCGCGTCTTCTTCGGCGAGGCCGGCGGACCGATCGCGGATCTGGCGCAACTTGTATCCGAGGTCATCGACGTGCGCCGCGCGCCCATCGTCTGCGAGGTGAAGGAAGGCAGGGGTCGGTTCGAGATCGGCGAGGTCGTAAAGGCGGATCTGGAGCCCTTCACCGGCCCGAACGGCGAACCCACCGAGCTTGTGGGGTCGATCTTCTCGACGATTCCCGGTTCGCCCGCCTATGTCGGCAAGGCGACGCGCTATCTCCAGAAGAGCGCCGAACTGGATCAGGATATCGACATTGCCGGGCACAACGCGATTTCGGGCCCCTTCGTATTCGAACACGACGAACAAGCCGCTGCGGCCTGATCAGGCCTCAGTGCGCTTCCGGCGCATCGGCATGAAGACCCGGACGAACTATCGCGGCTGGCTCGCGGTCTCGCTCGGCGGGACCGTGGCGGCCGCATGGGCCCTGCTCTGGTGGCTCGAGGAGTCGCCCTGGGCGGCCTTGTTCCACGCGCACGGCGGAGCGCATTCGCACGTTACGCAAGACTATGCCCTGCCGGTGACCGCTATCGCCTTCGTGGCCGGCTGGACCCTGATGACAGTCGCCATGATGCTGCCGAGCACGTTTCCGCTGATGGAAATCTTTCGCCGGCTGGTTCGCCGGCGCCGCCATGCGCCGATGCTGATCGCGGCACTGGCAAGCGGCTACCTCCTGGTCTGGGCCGGTCTGGGCGTAGCCGTCTTCGGTGCGACACAGGCGCTGGGGCCTTTAGAGCAGCAGCTGCCGGCGTGGACGCTGACGGCTGGTCTTTTCCTGCTGGCGGGGGCGTTTCAGTTCTCCCGGCTCAAGTACCGATGCCTCGAACAATGCCGGGCCCCGCTGGGCTTCGTGCTCGCCCGGTGGGGTGCGGCGTCGGGCGACGCCCCGCGCGCTCTTCGCATCGGGGTGGACCATGGGTTGTTCTGCGCCGGATGCTGCTGGGCGCTGATGCTTCTGATGTTCGCGGCGGCGACCGCAAATCTGATCTGGATGTTCGTGCTCGGCCTGCTCATGGCGGTCGAGAAAAACGCGAGCTGGGGCCGGCGCATCGGAGAACCGCTCGGGCTCGTCCTGCTCGCCGCCGGGCTGGCTATCGGTGCTGCGGGCCTGATCAGCGGCTGACTGGTTCCCTCGGTGCCCGGTACAGTGTTCTGCCGGAACGCCTGCTATGTCGCAACGGGCCGATGAATACGCCGACCACGACGATCAGGAAGTCCAGCTCGACCGCGAACCAGTTCCTGGCCCCTAACGCTTTTAAGGTACGCGACTCAGCGGCATCTGGTCGATCGCGTGCTCCGGCCGGTGCTTCATGACATGACCGCTCCGAAATTAGCGTATAAGACTAGAAGGTTGCTTGCGCCCTGTTAACCAACTAGGAAGAACAAGATGATTTTCGGAAAGAAACTCACCATCGCTGCATTGCTGATGGTCGCGGTAGGTTCGCTTCAGGCCGATGGCCTTGCCGAACTTGACGGGCTATGCGACAACTTCCAGGCCACCGCCAAATCCGATATCGCCGCGATCGGTCATGTTCGGGTCTACCGCGGGCCGTTCGATTTCGCGGGTGCGCAACTGGTCGGCTGCATCAAGAACACCGGTACGGCCGCGCTCGATTCGCCCAGCCTGGTCTTCGACAACATCCAGACCAGGGGCGGCGGCGGGGGCACGATTTCGCTGTTTTTCAAGGCACTCGATCCAAACCAGGTCGGTCGCTTCGCGACCAGCCCATTCCGTTCCAATGCCGAAAGGCTGAAGACGACCGGCGTTACCGGCATCAAGCTGCGCGGCCTGAAGACCAGGGTGGACAACGTGACTTTCGCCTCGCACGATTTCGCCGAGCGGATCGAAATGGCTTATCCGCTGATCGACCTTCCGGAAAACGAGTTGCGACAAGCCTGTGCTGTCCTCGAGTCCCCCGAGCAAGGAACCGGCGTCATGCTTTCCCAGCTTCGAATGATCGAAACCGTCGCAGGTGAAACGAGGGTCGCAGGATGTATAGTCAATGGCACCGACACGATTCTGGCGGACAACCAAAGAAACAAGGTCGACGTCGGTTACACGACCGAAGCGGGGGAAGATGATCCAGGCGCCAGGAGTGCCGGCGGCTTCGGGAAGCTTCACCTGGCAGGACCCCTCGAATCAGGCCGATCCGACGTGTTCGTGACCGACTTCGAAGTCGGGGATGGATTCGACCGGGTCGCCATCCAGTTCTACGGGGATTTCGAGCGCGACGACGGCTACTATGAAACGAGGCCGGTGGGTCCCGAATTCAGCGTCGAGCGTTAGCCTCGTTCAGCGTATCGCCTTGGACTGGCCGCCGTCGACCACCAGTGCGGCGCCGTTGACCCACCCGGCCCGCGGCGAGACCAGCCAGACCGCGGCATCGGCGATCTCCTTTGGTGTTCCGAGCCGTCCCGACGGAACGCTTTGCCGGACCATTTCGTAGATCTCGGGTTGCTGTTCGCGCATCATCTCCCAACCGCCGCCGGGGAACTCGATCGAGCCGGGCAACAGGGCGTTAGGGAACCTCTGAACACCTCTGCGCGGGCGCGACGGCGCCTCTGCGGGCGGCTCCGGCTTGGCTTGGGCAAGCGTGGTTTGGTCATTCCACATAAGCGAGCCCAAATGAGGCGGAGGCCGCGCAGAGGCCTGTCCCGTAAGGGTTTCGCCGGAGAAGCCGCATCTCGCGCGTTGCGCCACTCGGCCGTAACTACGGCTACTGTCACTCGTGTCGCACTACACGATCTGCGGCTTCTCCGACTGAAACGCGCTCCGTGCAGAGGTGTTCAGAGGTTCCCTAGCCCTTATGCCGTGCGAACCCTCGACTACCGCCAGCTTCTTGGCAAAGGCATTCAGAGCGGCCTTGGCCGAGGTGTAACCGAAGTCCTCCATGGGGGCCGCCTCGATCGCCGAGACCGACGAGACCAGCCCGATCACGCCCGCGCGCTCGGCGCGCATCATGGGCAACGCGGCTCCAACCAGTCGCACCGCCCCCATCACGTCCACGTTCAGGCCAGTGGGCCAAGCGGATAGTTCGGTAACACTCAGAGTCCCTGTGCCGGTGCGAATCAAGGCGCGTTTTGCCGGGAATGGCCGCTCCCTTGCCAAAAAACGCAACGCCGAGTCGCGCCGGCACAGGGGCTCCCGAAGAGCCGCCGCTGATCAGAATGTCGATCTTTCCGAAGCGCGCCTGGGCTTTTTGCAAAAGGGCTTCGACGCTCGCGTCGTCGCCGACGTCGGCCGGCACGGCCAGTACATCGGCGCCG
>DATFJJ010000100.1:0-2986 GCA_035269245.1 Wenzhouxiangellaceae bacterium
CTCGGCGCCTCGCACAATCTCGTGGTCCACAGCCTGCTCGAGGAGGCCCAGGGGACCGGCTTCGCATTCTTCGAGTTCACGGTCATCGGTGCAGTCCTCTTGGTCGCCGTGATCGTGTACACCTTCGTCGTCGGCCAGCACCTGTTGCCGGGGCGCGAGGAGGTGCAGGATCCGGAACAGGTCCCGATCACCACCCGGTTGATCGATGTCTACGGACTGGAGAATCGGCTGTTCGAAATCTGGGTAGGCGAGGAGGTCGAGGACGGAGAGCGGCCGTTCACCATCGGCGATCTGCGGCTGGGAACCGATCACGACCTCGAACTGGTCGCCGCGGTGCGCGAGGGCAACCATCTCGAGGCCGAAGACCGCGACACTGTGCTGGAGGGCAGCGACATGCTGCTGGTGCAGGGTCGCGAGGACGATGCCGAAGCGCTCGCCGGGCAGCACCGGGCACTGACTTTCATGGGCCCGCCGGAAGTTCAGGAGAAGTATCCGCTGAGTACCGCCGAACTGGCCGAGGCGGTGGTGCCGCCGCGTTCGCCGGCGGTCGGCCGGACGCCGCGCGAGCTTGCGCTCTCCGACCATTACGGGCTTCGGGCAATTGCCTACTATCGCGACGGCAAGCCGCATCGGTGGCGCGCTCGGGATACGCAGCTTCGCGAGGGCGACAGCCTGCTGTTCTATGGTCCGCGCGCGAAGATGCGCGAGTTCAAACCGGAGAAAGACCTGCTGGTTTATTTCAAGCCCGGCGACGCGGAGGTCACTTCGGCCAAGCGCCACCAGGCGCCCTGGGCGGCGGCAATCCTGGCCGCCGTGATCCTGATCGCGGCGATGGGCTGGTTCCCGATCGCGGTCAGCGCGCTGGCCGGCGCCGCGGCGATGGTGCTCACCGGTATCGTCGACTGGAAGCGGCTGTACGAGGCGGTCGACTGGAAGACCCTGGTGCTGATCGCCGGCATGTATCCGCTGGGAACGGCGCTGAACCAGTCCGGCGGCGCGGAGATGATCGGGGACTTGCTCGTAGGTCATCTGGGCGACTTCGGTCCCCTGGCTGTGCTGGCCGGCATTTCACTGCTGTGCATGCTGCTGACCCAGCCGATGCACAACGCCGCGGTCGCGATCATCATGACGCCGATCGCTATCACCGCGGCCAACGCGATGGATTCCAGCGTCACCGGTTTCTGCGTCGCGGTCGTGATCTCGTCGTCAGCGGCCTTCCTGCTCCCCTACGGCCATCCAGCCCCTTTCCTGGTGCAGGAACCCGGCGACTACACCATCGGCGACTACATGCGCTTCGGCGCCGGGCTGAGCATGATCACGCTTGGCGTGGTCATAGGTCTGGTGCCGGTTTTCTGGCCGATCTGAATTCCCGCCCGTTGTTGACCATGGTCGAACGTGCCGCCCAATGCCCGGGTACGATGCCGTGCCGGGCCGGGTAAAGTAGGCCGGTATCTTCGGAACCGGCTCATGGCACAGATTGAAATTCTCGCAGTATTGAGCGGCGCCATTGCAGCGTCCCATTGGCTGGGCAACAAGCCCGGGGGGCGGATGGTCGGCGGGGCGCTGCTGGTCATCATCCTGGTCGCGCTGCTGGCCAATCTCGGCGTTGTGCCGCTGGCAAGTGCAGACGTGCCGGTCTACAACCAGCTTCTCGGCACCGCCGCTCCGATTTCGATCTTCCTGTTGCTGCTCAACGCGCGGCTGGGGTCGCTGCTCAGTGCCGGAGGCCCCATGCTGGCGATGTTCACGTTTGCCGCGCTGGGCACCATCGTCGGGGTACTCGTCGCGGGCTGGCTGCTGGGCGCTTCGGACTGGATGGGAGAATGGTACGGGCCGATGTCGGGCATGTTCGCCGCAACCTATATCGGCGGCGGGGCGAACTTCAATGCGCTGGCGCTGCATTACGATTTCATGCAGAGCGGCAACCTGTACGCGGCCGCGGCTGTTGCAGACCATGTGCTCACGGTGGTCTGGATCGCGGTCTTGCTGGTATTCCCGCGGCTGGTCGGCGGCCTGTTGTCGAAGCGCGACGAGGTCGCGTGCGGCGAGGCGCGTGTGGAGTCTGCGGGCAGGCAGGATGACCGGCCTGCGCTCGGCGATATGGTGATGTTGCTCGCGCTGAGTCTCGCCGCGTTCGTGATTTCCGAACAGCTGGCCGCGGGGCTGACGCAAATCGTCGGTTGGGACGTGCCGGCCATTCTCATCCTGACGACACTGGCCTTGTTGCTGGCCCAGACGCGAGCCGTGGCTCGACTACGCGGGGCCGAGGTGCTGGGGATGTACGGCGCATATCTTTTTCTTGCCGCACTTGCGGCCTATTGCGAAGTTGCCGCACTGCGCGAAACCGGCCGGATCGGCTTGCTGCTGATGGTTTTCGTGGCTATTCTGATCCTGATTCACGGCACCATTGTCGTGCTCGCCGGACGGGTCTTGCGCCAGTCCCCCGAGGTGGTCGCGGTAGCTTCGGCCACAACCGTGGGCGGGTCAACCGTAGTGCTGCCGCTGGTCGAGCGGTTCGGGCGCAAGGATCTGCTGCTCCCCGGCATCGTGCTGGGCTCGCTCGGCAACCTGCTGGGGACTTATATCGGTTTCATGCTGGTCTATGCGCTCCAGCTTTGACTGCATGGCGCCGGTGATCGCAACCAGCGACGCTGGTCCGTGAATCGGGCATCAATCGAAATTTACTTGTAAACGGGAGTGATTCAATGGCTGCATGGATTCGATTCGCGGTGCTGCTTGCGGCAGCATGGTCTCCTCAATTCTCGACGGCCCAGGACGAGAAGGGTGATTCGCACGATACCGTCGGGCCGATTGTCGTGATCGACGGACTTTCCGGGCCGGAAGCCGTGCACTACGACGCCGGCCAGGACGTCTATTTCATATCCAACTTCAACGGCGATGCGGCCGGCGACGCGAACGGATTCGTTTCCAGGGTCGCGCCTGATGGCGAGATCGAGACGCTCAGGTTCATGGTCGGTACATCGGC
>DATFJJ010000101.1:0-2829 GCA_035269245.1 Wenzhouxiangellaceae bacterium
ATGTAGCGAATGGTACCGGCCTGTGAGCTGGCGCCGAACAGCGTGCCCTGCGGTCCGGGCAGCACCTCGATGCGGCGAAGGTCCGTGGCGTAGACGTCGAGATTGCGGCCGGGCGCGGTCACCGGCTGCTCGTCGAGGTAAAGTGCCACGTTCGGCTGGGTGCCCTGGGCGCCGGAGAGCAGCACCGTGATCGGCTGCACGGCCATCCCGCGAATGAAGATGGTCTGCTGACCCGGACCGCGGCTGGCGGCGTTCAGACCGGGAACGCTGTTGCGAAGATCATCGAAGTTGCCGATGTTCTGCTGGTTCAGCTCTTCCGCCCCGACCGCCTGGACCGTGACCGGAGCCGCCTGCAAATCGACCTCTTCGGTCTTCGTCGCGGTCACGACGATTCGCTCGATTTCCTTCGAACCTACGTCCGCAGCGGCCTGCTCATCCTGCGCCTGCAACGTGGTCGCAGTTGCAGCCAGACCCCAGAATATGGCCTGGGATAATTTGTTTCTGCTCATCATGTCCTCGCTTTTACCTTTTTTATGGAGAAAATGGGAAACCAAAGCAAGGTAGGCGATCCGAGAAATCGTGCTCTCGAACCATTCCGGAGCGCTCAAGATGAACGAACGCTATCGCTCTCCCTTTCTCACCGAGCGAATCGGAGGGAAAAGGTTCGGCAAAAAAATAACGCTCCACCGTGATGACAGAACACGCTAGTCCGCAGACTCTGACAAAGGACTCGCACGAGTGCAAAACAAGGAAACGATTACGGGTAGCTTGCGCAGTCGACCGACGGTCGTATTGAAGGCCGGCCAGCATATGACCGCAACCGGTTTATCAACACGATCGACAACCTGTAGTGAAACGGAGCGCGATATTATTCTCGTCAAGGCTCTAAAGGTTGCTCGATCGTGACGATTCCCCGTTCACCACGAATTTTTTCATCAATGACTGCAAATCAGTCGCAGCCGGGTTCCGGAATATATCCAGCCCTTTGCTTTGAACTTGTAACAGTATATTAACACAATTTGAATAACCATCCGCTTCACACTACCGCCACGAACTACGGCGATCGGGATCAACCACTTGTTTCAAATACCAGGATTGATTGAATGAACAGATCGTTCGCAACGGCCACGGCACCGGCCAGTGTAGGGAATGCCGCAGTCGGCTTCGACTTGCTGGGACATGCATTGAATGCACCGGCAGATTGCGTTACGGCTTCGCGCAGTGCCGAACCCGGCGTTCGCATCGCATCGATCACCGGAAGCCGTCACGCGTTGCCTCTGGATGCCGAATCCAACACTGCATCGCGCGCGGTGATGGCCATGTTCGAAGCGCACGGGATCGATGTTGGTGTTGAACTGACGATCGAGAAAGGCATCCCGCTCGCGTCCGGCCTCGGTGGCTCGGCAGCCTCGGCGGTCGCAGCCGTGGTAGCCGCCTCGGCGCTGCTGGAACTCGATCTCGCGCCGGCGCAGCTCTATCCGTTCGCGCTCGCCGGCGAGGCCGTCGCCAGCGGCGCCACGCACGGCGACAACGTAGGCTGTCAGCTCCTCGGTGGACTGGTCCTGGCCACCGCCGATCGACTGGTCTCGATTCCGGTACCCGACGGTCTGACGGCAGTGGCCGTGCATCCCGACTACCGGGTCAACACCCGCGACGCGCGGCAGTGTCTGGCAGAGCCCTTCGATCTTGCAACCGTGGTTGCCCAGTCTTGCAACCTGGCGCTGGTGCTCACAGGCTGCCATAAGTCCAGCCTCGAGCTCATTCGTTCCGGGCTGGCCGACGTAATGGTCGAGCCGCGCCGGGCCGCGTTAATTCCCGGGTTTGCCGAAGTCAAGCGTGCCGCGCTGGAAAACGGCGCGCTGGGCGCGTCCATCTCGGGCGCCGGACCGACCGTTTTCGGCTGGTTTGCCGATGAAGCGGCTGCTGAATCCGCCGGACGTGCGATGGTCAAGGCCTTCGCCGACGCTGGCCTGGGCGCGGAGGCCTTTGTCTCTCCGGTCGCCGCCCCCGGCGCCCGAATCGTGGACAATGGCTAGCGTTTCTTCAACCTGATAATCACTAAAATGAAATTCACCAGCACACGCAGCCGGGACCTGGAAGCCGGCGTTTCCGACGCGCTCGAGGCCGGGCTGGCGCCCGACGGCGGATTGTACGTGCCCGTCGCCCTGCCCCGCTTCGATGCCGGTGCGTTTCGTGCCGACATCAGCCTGCCGGAATGCGCGACACAGGTCCTGGCGCCGTTCTTCGACGGTTCAGTGCTGGCCGAACGGCTGGATGCGATCTGCCGCGACGCGCTGGACCTGCGGTTGCCCATTGAACCTCTTGAAACAATGGCGTCTTTGGAAATCAACGACCAGAATTCACCGGCCTGGATGATGGAGCTCTTTCACGGCCCCACCGCGGCATTCAAGGATTTCGCCGCTCGTTTCCTGGCACGCTGCCTGAGCGCGCTTCGCACCGATTCATCGCCGCCGCGCACCGTGCTGGTGGCCACCTCCGGCGATACAGGCGCCGCCGTCGCCGCGGCATTTCACCGCCAGCCGGGATTTCGCGTGGTCATCCTCTATCCGGAGGGGCGGGTATCCGGCCGCCAGGCTCATCAGCTCGGCGCGTTCGGCGACAACGTTCAGGCGTTTCGGGTCGAGGGCAGTTTCGACGACTGCCAACGGCTGGCCAAGCAGGCCCTGGGGAATCCGGCAATGGTCGAGCGTCATGGTCTGACCTCGGCCAACAGCATATCGATCGGTCGACTGCTGCCCCAGATCAGCTACTACGCACTGGCCGCGGCGCGGTTGGCGGCATCCGGACCCCTTGATGTAGTGGTTCCGA
>DATFJJ010000102.1:0-3691 GCA_035269245.1 Wenzhouxiangellaceae bacterium
GAAGCAGGCGCCGGCTTTCGGCGATTGTGGACAGCGTAAGCGAAATTCGGGCAAACGGTGCGTCGGCCGGCAGCGGCGAGGGATGAATCACCACGGCCTGAGCACTGCCGGCCGGGTCCAACGCCTCGGCCAGGCCCTCGGCGCCGGGAAACAGAGATGCGAAGTGGCCGTCGGCGCCCATGCCCAGCACGCAGGCATCGAAGGGCTCGCGAAGTTCGGCAAGCGTTGCTTCGGCAACCGCAGTGTCGGGCGCACCTTCCGGCTGTTCCGGGGTCAGTGGCCGAAACTTCGGTTCGACGCCGGAAAATGCTTCGCGCATGGCTCGAAGGTTGCAGGCCCGGTCATCGTGCGCCACCCATCGATCGTCTCCGGGCAGCAGCACTATCCGGGACCAGTCCAGCTCGGTTTCGGCCAGGTGGCGATAGACGGGCATCGGTGTTGAGCCGCCGGCCAGCGCCAGCGCGGCAGCATTCCTTGCTTCAACGGCTTCGGCGCAGGTGCGCGCCAGCGTCCGGGCGACCGTGGTCGAAAGCGAGTCGAAATCGGGGTGTTCGATCATCTGCATCGTCGAGTCTCCGTGCTATTCGCGCCAGCTATGGCCATGACGCTCGGTCAAGACCACCGCGCTGGACGGTCCCCAGGTGCCTGCGGGGTACTTGCGCGGCGTGATGCCGTTGGTCTTCCAGCCTTCGAAGATCGCGTCCACCCACTGCCAGGCGGCTTCGACTTCGTCGCGGCGCACGAACAATGTGCCGTTGCCCTCGATCGCGTCCAGGTAGAGACGTTCGTAAGCCAGACGGCGGCGAACGTCTTCGAATGCGCTCTGGCGGTCGAGGTCCAGCGTGACTGGAGACAGGTGCACTCCATCGCGATCAAGCCCCGGCTGCTTGTTCATCAGGCAAAGCGAGATATGCTCCTCTGGCTGCAGCCGGATGATCAGCGCATTGGGTTTGATGCTGGCACGGTCGCGATGGAAGATGGAGTGCGGCACGGGCCGGAAGCGGATGTAGATTTCGGTCAGCCGCTTCGGCAGCCGCTTTCCGGTACGCAGGTAGAACGGCACGCCGGACCAGCGCCAGTTGTCGATATGGGCCCGCAGCGCGACGAAGGTCTCGGTATCGCTCTTGCCGCCAAGTTCATCGAGATAACCAGGTACGGCCTTGCCGTCGATTGCGCCGGCGTCGTATTGACCGCCCACGCTCAGGCTTTCGGTGTCCTTGCCCGCTATCGGTCGCAAAGAGTTGAGGACCTTGAGTTTTTCGTTGCGTACTGCGGTCGGGTCGAAGCGCGCCGGCGGCTCCATCGCGGTCAGGCACAGAAGCTGGAGAACATGGTTCTGGATCATGTCGCGCATGGCCCCGTATTCGTCGTAGTAACCGGCGCGGTCCTCCAGGCCGACCGTTTCGGCCACCGTGATCTGCACCTGCTCGATATGCTGCGAATTCCACAACGGCTCGAAAAAGGTGTTGCTGAATCTGAGCGCAAGCAGGTTCTGTACACCGTCTTTCCCGAGGTAGTGATCGACCCTGTAGACCTGTTGCTCTGCGAACGATTTTCCGATGCAATCGTTGATGTCCATCGAGCTTGCCAGATCGTGGCCGATCGGCTTTTCCATCATCACGCGGGCGTTTTCTCCATTCAAACCCGCGCGCGCCAGGCCGCTGCAGATAGCGGAATACCAGCTTGGCGCGGTCGACAGATGAAACAGGATGTCGCCGCCGCCGCGGCGCTGCTCGACCTGCGCGGTAAAATCGTCCAGCGAAGCATCGGAGGACAGATCGACCGACTTGTAGTCGAGACGGGCCAGCAATCGGTCCAGCGCGTCGGAGCAGTCTTCGGCATCGTCGCCGAGATGCCCGACGAGTTGTTCACGTGCCAGGTCGCGGAAACCTTCCTGAGTCAGTTCGGTGCGAGCCGCACCGAGGATAGTGAGCACATCGGGCAAAAGTCCGTCGCGTTCGAGGCCGAGCAACGACGGCACCAGCATCCGCTGTGCAAGGTCGCCGGTGGCGCCGAAAATCACCAGGAGTGTCGCGGGTCGAGTTTGCATCAATGACTCCAATTTGGTTCCTTTGGTTCGGGCAACTGCCCGATTTTTCTGCAGCGCAAGGCTGCGCGATTGAGCATAGCGTTTTTGCCGGCCCGCGGAACACCCGGTTTTCGATCAATTCAGGGCTCCGGATTATTCAGAAGTTTCCCTGACTTCCCGCCGCCGCAGGCGGGCAAGCACTACGAAGGTGATTGCGCCGGCCAGGGTCAGCATGAATGGAAACAGCAGTACGAACCGGCCCCGGCCCGGCTGCATACTTTCCAGCCACTGGTAAAGACCGACGCCCACGAGCGGTGCGATGAGACCGCGGATGCCGGTAAGCGTGACGTGGATACTCATGTAAAGCGTGGATCGTCCGTCGCTGGCGAAATCGTTGTGGCCGAGGTTCCAGCCCAGCCGACCGCCGGCGAAGGCCGCGCCCATGACCAGGGCGCCGAGACCGAACAGCCACAGCTGGCCGAATATGGCGCCGGGTACGAACAGCGCCATGGTTGCGACGAACATCCACGAGTGTCGGGCGCGGTAGTCCAGAATATGTACCTGGTCCAGAAAGCGGGCCCAGACAGGCGTGAATGCAGCCAGGGCCAATAGCGGGATGGTCGTGGTGACGAGTACCTGAACCAGTCTCGATACCCCGAGCTGTTCGGTGAGAATGACCACCAGCAGGGCAATGACCATCAGGTTGCCGGCGCCGAATACGAACATCGTGGCCATGTATCGCCGGTACCAGCGGTCGGTCTTCAGGACGTCGATGGCATCGGAAAGTCGAATCCTTGCGTTGCCGCGCTCGCCCGCTTCTTCGCGCAGCAGACGCCCGTGGCCGCGCACCGTGAAGCGCCGGTATCGCCACGCAGCCGTCAGTCCGAGAAGTGCACTTGCCGGCAAGGTCACTCGCCATGCCTGGGCGTGGAATTCCATCGCGATGCCGGTGGCCGCTGCGGTCATCGCGATCAGCAGCGAGTAGGTGACCGCGATACGGCCGGTGATCGTGGCGCGCACGTGGCGGGGAAAGTTCGCGCGCCAGATGGCGGCTCGCAGCGTTACGACGCCGGCCCAGCAAAGACGCGCGGCAATCATCCAGAACACCAGCCAAACCAGCCCCCCGGCGCTGATCGGCGACAGCGCGATCATTATGGCGCAAAGCGCGCAGGCCGCCATCAGCGAAGACACCCAGCGGGTCTTGTGGCGGCCATGCGCAAGGTTCGCGAACGCCAGGCTTGCGGCGTTGGCAAAAGCGGGTGCGCCGGCCACCATGGCGACGGCCAGGTTGACCATTGGCGGCGCGGCGACCTGATCGAAGCCGGTCTTGACGATCACTCCCAGCAGACCGCCTTCCAGTGCGCCCAGCGTGACAGCCATGAGCGCATTGACCTGCACTTCGCGCGGCATCAACGTGCGGGCGACAAACGGAAGGCTGCGGGAAGGGCGGGACAAGGGGTTTTCGAGCCTCGGATAAGTGCCTGCGCAGGCATTGTGGGTGCGCACCGGCGCGGCTTGAATCCAGTGCAGCGCACGCCATATGGTACGTTAAAGGGCGAAATTATTTTAAAAGGAGAACGACATGCGCAAATCGATAATGATTCTATTGGCTACGCTGGTCGCGGCATTTCTGTTGACCGCCTGCCAGTCCGAGGACGATAG
>DATFJJ010000103.1:0-13799 GCA_035269245.1 Wenzhouxiangellaceae bacterium
CCCACCAGCCGGCGAGGCGCGGGCCTGTAAACTCGGCATGTCGTTCGTGCACGAAGATGCCGGCAACCGCACCAGGGCCTGCATTGAGATACTTGTAGCTGCACCAGGCGGCGAAATCGGCGCCCCAGTCGTGCAGCGCCAACGGCACGTTGCCCATGGCGTGGGCCAGGTCCAGCCCCACCGGAACATCGTTGTCGTGGGCGGCTTTGCAGATTCGCCCCATGTCGAAGCACTGGCCGGTGGCGTATTGCACCCCGGGCCACATTACAAGCGCCAGTTCGTCGGCGTGAGTCTTGATGAAGTCGGCCGCTTGGGCGTCGTCGATGAGCCCCTCGGAGTCGGGTTCGAATTCGATCAGGTCTTCACCCGGGTCCAGGCCGTGCAGCAGGATCTGGGATTCCACCGCGTAACGATCGGACGGAAAAGCACCTTTCTCGATCAGAATCTTGCGCTTGGCGCCTTGCGGCCGGTAAAAACTGGTCATCAGCAGGTGCAGATTCATTGTCAGCGCGCCCATGGCAACCACTTCACCGGCTTTCGCGCCGGCAAGGCGCATCAGCACGTCCTCGAGCTGCCGGTGATAGCCGAGCCACGCAGGGGCTCCCTTGAAATGCCCGTCGACCGCGAGGTCCGCCCAGCGTTCGAGTTCATGCTCCACGCGTAAGCGCGCCGTGTCGGGCATCAGGCCCAGGGAATTGCCGCAGAAATAGATTTTCCGGCGGTCCTCGCCATGGCGGGGAAAGGCGAAGCGGTGACGGAACTGTGCCGGTTTCATTTTTTCTTTTCCAGGTCTGAAGCGATGGCGTCATGTTGCCAGATTCGAGCGTGCGATTCGGTACCGGGTTGTGGCTCGCCGGCGCCCGAAAAGACATTGCCGGGGTGCTGTTGCTACTTGAGTAGAATATCGACCTTGCCGACGGCCGCCCGTGAACAGCATTGAAAGTTTCCGATTTCACATTCGACCTTCCCGAAGACCTGATCGCGCAAGCGCCATTGGCCGAGCGCAGCGCAAGCCGCTTGCTGGTCATGGGCCGCAGCGACGACGGGGTGGAGGACCGGTGCTTTTCCGGCCTCGCTGAACTGCTCGAGCCCGGTGATCTTCTTGTTTTCAACAACACCCGGGTCATTCCGGCGCGGCTTTATGCGCAAAAGGAAACCGGGGGCAGGGCCGAACTGCTGATCGAGCGAGTGCTGGATTCTCAGTCGGCGCTGGCGCAGATCGGCAGCAACCGCAAGCCGGCGCCGGGATCAATGTTGGTCGAGTCCGAAACCGGTGCCCGCATTCAGGTGGAAGGCCGGCAGGGTGAATTCTGGCGTCTGCGCCTAAAGTCTTGGCCGGAATCGGAATCGGAATCGGACACGGCCGACTGGCTGGCGCTGCTAGAGCGCGCCGGCCACATGCCTCTACCGCCTTACATCCAGCGCCGGGATCTTCCGGAAGACCGGGATCGTTACCAGACGGTTTACGCCGATGAACCCGGCGCGGTGGCTGCGCCGACAGCGGGGCTGCATTTCGACGACGCGATGTTCGATCGACTTGAGCAGCGCGGTGTCCAGCGGGCGTTCTGCACGCTGCACGTGGGTGCCGGAACCTTTCAACCGATACGCGTGGAAGACGTCGAGGCGCATCGCATGCATCCGGAGTGGATCCGCGTCGACGAAGCCCTTGTCGAAACAATCCAGGCCACGAAAGCGGCCGGCAAGCGGGTCATTGCCGTAGGCACGACAGCCGTGCGCGCGCTCGAAACGGCTGCGGCCGAAGGTGGGTTGAAGCCGTTTGCCGGCGACAGCCGGATATTCATTTTTCCCGGCTATCGATTCCAGGTGGTCGACGCACTGATCACCAACTTCCACCTGCCGGGATCGACCCTGATGATGCTGGTTTCGGCGTTCTCGAGCCGCGACAGGATTCTCGCCGCGTACCGGCACGCAGTCGAGCAGCGGTATCGGTTCTTCAGTTACGGTGATGCGATGTTGATCCGGTGAGCGGCTTGCGCGGCTCGTCGCGTCCGGGGCCGGAAGGCCGCGGTGACTTTGGGTTCCAGGTTCCAGCTTCTAACCTCAACTGCGACTTCAATTTCAACCTCATTTCGCCCCGCGCTGCGCGTGGCGAAATCGCCTTTGAAGTGGATTCCGGGCCATGGGCCAAACCCGATGTCGAGTGCGCTTGCATCGTTCCCTCTCCCCCAGCCAAATGAAAAAACCCGGCAAGAGCCGGGCTGATGTTTTTAAGGGTATCGAAGCGCCGTGACTTCGCCGAAGGTGCTGCGGGCCGGCTTGTTCCGGGATTGACTGCGCCGAACTGCGTTCGGCTTGCCCTCGCTGCGCTCGGGTAGCTACGCGCGTTGCGCTTCGCATCGATCCCTCTCCCCCAGCCAATAAAAAAACCCGGCGTTTGCCGGGCTTTTTCATTTGGCTGGGGGAGAGGGATTCGAACCCCCGCTGACGGAGTCAGAGTCCGTAGTCCTACCGCTAGACGATCCCCCATGAGACCGTTTTTCGCGCCGAGACCCGATGCCTGTCGCACCGAACCCGGCTACGGGATTTTATGAGCCGCTTTCGTCCGGGTCGGTGGCGCGAGGAGCACAGGAACCAGAATGTGCTTTCAGGCACATGAGGATTCCGAGCAACGCACGACGTCGAGCTGGACGAAACAAGGCCGTAAAAATCAGCGCTTGGAGTATTGGGTTGCTTTACGTGCCTTGTGCAGACCAATCTTCTTCCGCTCCACGGCGCGCGCGTCGCGGGTGAGGAAGCCTGCAGTACGCATTTCGCTGCGCAGGTTTTCGTCGTACACCGTCAGCGCGCGAGCCAGGCCGAGACGCAGCGCGCCGGCCTGACCGGTCGTGCCGCCGCCGGAGACCGTGGCGTGAATGTCGAACTTGTCGGCGAGCTTGATGAGTTCCAGCGGCTGACGCGCGATCATGCGCGCGGTCTCGCGGCCGAAGAATTCATCGATCGGCTTCTTGTTGACGATGATCTGGCCGGTGCCGCGGCGCAGGAAAACCCGCGCGGTAGAGGTCTTGCGGCGACCGGTTCCGTAAAACTGTTCGTTGGACATTGCTTGATCCTGATTCGCTTTTCTTTTTCCGGTTACTGGTCGCTTACAG
Source organism: Wenzhouxiangellaceae bacterium (assembly GCA_035269245.1). Lineage (GTDB taxonomy): Bacteria > Pseudomonadota > Gammaproteobacteria > Xanthomonadales > Wenzhouxiangellaceae. Next base: position 3,111 of record DATFJJ010000103.1, read on the forward strand.
TTCCAGCTCCAGCGCGCGCGGCTGCTGCGCCGAGTGCGGGTGCTGATCGCCTGCGTAGACCTTGAGCTTCTTGAGCATCGCACGGCCCAGCGGGTTCTTCGGCATCATGCCCTTGACCGACTGCTGGATGACCCGCTCGGGGTGCTTGTCCAGGAGCTTTTCAAGATTTATCGACTTGAGGTTGCCGATGTAGCCCGTGTGATGGTGGTACATCTTGTCGGTCATCTTGCGACCCGTCACCGCGATCTTCTCGGCATTGATCACAACGACGTAGTCGCCGGTATCGACGTGCGGGGTGAATTCCGGCTTGTGCTTGCCGCGCAGACGCCGTGCGATCTCGCTCGACAGACGTCCGAGGTTTTTCCCGGCAGCATCGACAACAAGCCATTCGCGGCGGACTTCATGCGGTTTTGCGCTGAAAGTTTTCATGATTATGTGTTGGCCCCAGAAAATCGGAACGCGGGTTCAGTCAAAGAGCGGGAATGTTACTAGATTTTCGGCCATCAGGCAAGCCCGTTCTCGCTTTTTGTCCTGGGCCCATCAGGGACGGCAACGAGCGGATCTGCGATCAGCTGGTCGGGATCTCGAGCACGGCCCCCGGGTGAATCACATCGCCCTGGATGGCGTTGGCCTGGCGCAACCGGTTCAGGCTGATCGAATAGCGCTGGGCAATGGTGCCCAGCGTGTCGCCGCGCTGTACCACATGGCGGGCGGGATCGCCGCGATTGGCGGCAAACCATGTCCCGCGAGGCGCGGTCTGGCGGAAGTGCTGTTCGATGCCGCGGCGTACCGCGGTGGCGAGTTCCGCGCGGTGCTGTCTCGACCCCAGGTTGGCCTCGTCGCTTGGGTTGCTGATGAAACCGACTTCCACCAACACGCTCGGAACGTCCGGCGAGCGCAGCACCACGAAATTGGCGCTTTCAACCTGTTTGCGGTGGTTTCGGCCGACGGCGCCGAGTTCGTCCAGAATCTTGGAGGCTGCGGTCTGGCTGTATTCCATCGAGGCATTTTGCGAGAGATCCAGCAGTACCGATCGCAGCATATCGTCGCTCTGCTCCAGGTCCACGCCGCCGATCAGGTCGGCTTCATTTTCGCTCTGGGCCAGCAGTCTTGCGGCCTGGCTGGAGGCGCCGCTGCGCGAAAGCACGTATACGGAACTGCCCCTGACGCGGCGGTCACGAAAGGCGTCGGCATGCAGCGACACGAACAGGTCTGCACGCGCCTCGCGGGCGCGCTCGAAGCGCTCGTTGAGTGGGACATAGTAGTCGCCGGTTCGAATCATCACCGGGTGCATTCCCGGTGCATCCGTGATCTGGCGCTCCAGTTCGGCGGCCAGCGCCAGAACAATATTCTTCTCGTACATGCCGCTTGGGCCAATGGCGCCCGGATCCTCGCCGCCATGTCCGGCGTCGATCGCCACGATCATGTCACGATTGTCTTCCGGCAAACTGCGTGCGACCGAGCGTACGCGCTCCTCGGCAGACGTGGCGCTCCGGGGAAACAGATCGAGCACCAGGCGGTGACCGTATCTTCCCGTCGGCACTAGCAGGAAACTCTTCACTCGGGCGGCGTCAGCGAGATCGAGCACAACCCGCAAGTCCTCGCCATCACGGATGCCGTGGCGCACCTTGCGCACAACACCGCTGACTTCCGGATCGATTTCGGGCTCCAGCGCCATGCTGGTGCGATCGATGTCGACAACCAGCCTGTCCGGGTTTTCCAGGGCGAAGACCTTGTACTCCACTTCCCGGTCCAGATCGAGCACCACCCGGGTCTTGTCGGGACCGGCCCAGACGCGCACGTTCTCGACCTCGCCGGCAGCCAGTGGGCCAGCCGACAAAAGCAGCATGAGGCAGATTGAGAGGGCTCTTGAGTTCATGAACAGGGTTTTGCACAGTCTCCGGTTCCCTACATTCGATACTATGCACCGAAACATTTCGGTTTGCAAGGGCGAAAAGTCTATTTATTTTAGCTAGATACGAGATTAATATGACCTGAATGCTCACACAATGCAGGCAAATTCAACTCGACCGCCGAGCGCCCGGTTGATTTATTCTCGAGTTCTACCCGCAAAAACACCCCTATTTTTTCTCAAGGAGTTGAAAACAATGTCAAGTGAAGGTCTGCACGCGCCGCGCGAGCGTCTGAGCAAGAAAACGCTTTCCATGCACCAGGCCATCGTCTCCCTGATGGAGGAGCTTGAGGCCGCCGACTGGTATCGCCAGCGGGCCGACGACTGCGAGGACGATGCGCTGAAGGAAATACTGCTGCACAACATGCGCGAGGAAATCGAGCATGCCGCGATGGTGCTGGAATGGCTGAGACGCAACGACGATGATTTCGAAGAACAGCTTCGCAAGTTCCTGTTCAAGGAAGGCGAGGTGACCGAGCACCACTGAGTCGTCGGGCCGCTGGGACCGGCGCAATCCAATCCTCGCCCCGTGCGAGTATCCCGGGATCAGGGCCGCAGGATTCTCAGCCACCACCAGAAGTTGACCAGCCCCATCATCGAGGCGGCCACGTAGGTAAAGGCTGCGGCGGTCAGGATCTTGCGCGCGGCACCACGGTCCTCTTGCTTGAGGTAACCGCCCTGGGTCAGGATGGGCAGGGCGCGGCGGAAGCTGGCGTCCAGCTCGGTCGGCAGCGTGACCAGGTGCACCAGGATGCCGGAGGCCAGCGCCGCCAGACCCACCAGCAGCAAGGTGAGCCCGGCGCTGGGAATCTTCAGCGCGATCAGTGCCACCGGCATCAGTGCGATCAGCAACATGCCCAGCTTCTGGAACTTCTGTACCGATTTCACCATGCGCGTGCGCGCAATCAGGGGCTGGTAGCCGTCGGCATGCTGGATCGCGTGACCGACTTCGTGCGCGGCGACCGTAACGGCAGTGAGCGAGGCGGAGCCGTAGTTGCCCGGACTCAGGCGAACCACGCGCGATTCCGGGTCGTAATGATCGCCTTGCTCGGTCTGCTCCACGCCCACCGATTCGAGACCGGATCGATCGAGCAGGTGGCGCGCAAGCTGGCCACCGGTACCCGGATAACGGTCGGTGGGCTGCGAATAACGCTTCATGACGCGTTGTACCCACCAGCCGGGCAGGACGACGACGCCCAGGAGCAGGATTATTCCAAGGAGAATATGCATTTCGGCGTCAGTTTCCTCGAACCGACTCGACGAGGCTGAAGGCATCGCGCCGGCCCATGCCGCTGACCCTGACGAGTATTCGCGCCGCGCGCGCCGGTGGAAGCTCCAGGGCCAGTTCGCGCGCCAGCAGCGTGGTATCCAGATTCACAGCTGAAGATTCCTCCGCGGCACCCTCGATAAGCAGGACGGCTTCGCCGCGCTGCTGGTCCGGATCGCTCTGAACCCATACCGCCAGATCTTCGAGACGACCCCGACGGATGGTTTCGAAGCGCTTGGTCAACTCCCGACCGATGGCTGCAAGCCGGTTTGCGCCCAGGGTGGAGGCGGCGTCCGTCAGAACGGGGAAGAGGTCGCGCGCCGGCACGTAGAACATCAGCGTGGCGCGCTCGCGTGAAAGCGTTTCCAGGCGCTTTCGGCGCTGGCTGGCCCTGGCCGGCAGGAATCCTTCGAAGCAGAACCGGTCGCTGGGCAAGCCGGCTGCCGAAAGCGCGGCAATGGCGGCGCAGGGGCCGGGCACCGGGGAGACGCGGATATCGGCCTGGTGCGCACGATCGACCAGGCGGTAGCCCGGATCGGAGATCAGCGGTGTGCCTGCGTCCGAGACCAGCGCCACGTTGAGCCCGCCGAGCAGCAGGTCGACCAACTCTTCGACCGCACGCGATTCATTGTGCTCGTGCAGCGCAACCCAGCGCGGCGGCTTTTCGCGCGGCGGCAGCAGCTTTCTGCTCACGCGCGTATCTTCGGCGGCTATCACGTCGGCCTCGGCCAGCACGTCACGCGCCCGCGGCGAAAGGTCGTCCAGATTGCCCAGCGGGGTAGCGACGATCCACAGCGTCCCGGGTACGGCGGATGTTCGGGTCAAAGAATCTTTCCATCGCGAATAACGACGGTATTATGGCACCCATGAATAGATTCAATAGCAAGGCGCTGGCTTGGCTGGTGCTGGCTCCGAAACTCGCTTTGATACTGGCATTGATACTGGCCGGCTGCGCGCCTTCAGGCCCGGAAATTCGCCCGGATCAGCAAATCCGGGATCCGGACCGGCTGGCCGAGCGTGGTCGACATGCCGATGCCGCCCAGGCCTGGCTGGACCGGGCCGAGTCGCAGCCCGGACGCGCCGTCGAGGCACGCATTGCCGCTGCTCGCCAGTGGCTGGCGGCGGGCCGACCGGAACAGGCAAGAGCACTGGTCACAAGCCTGAGGGCCGAGGCACTCGCGCCCGAGCTGGATTTCGAGGTGCACCTGCTCGGCGCGGAAATTGCGCTCGCCGAGCGAGATTTCACGACCGCCGGCCGCATCCTCTCGCTGCCGCGCGAACAGGTGCCGGCGCCGTTGCGCGATCGCTTCGATACGCTGAACGCGCGCCTGGCAGAGGCCAACCCCAATTCGCCGGCTGCTCGAGTCGATGCGCTGTCCGATGCGCTGGCCGAACCCGGATTCAGACCCGAGATGGCGCTCGCGTTGCTGCTCGAGCTGCCGCTGGAGACGCTGCGCAATCTGCAGTCAGAGCATGGCGACAGACGTGCGCTGGCGCCCTGGCTGGATCTGGCAGTTTCCGCCCGGGCGCGCCTGATCGACGATCCTGCATTGGAGCGCGCGCTGGCCGATTGGAGGGAACGTTATGGCCTGGAGCCCGATGTTGCCAACGACTTGTATCAATGGATAGTGGCCTGGCGGCAGGCGCTGCCCATGCCCGGGTCCGTGGCCGTGCTTCTGCCCGGTGACGGCCCGCTTGCGCGCGCCGGAGAAGTGCTTCGAGAGGGCTTGCTGGACGCCTGGCTGCAGATGCCCCGCGACCGCCGCCCAAGGCTTGATTTTCATTACCTGGACAATGAAGCGGATGCTGCCGTCGGTGCCTGGTTCGAGGCCCGGGAGCAAGGCAGCGACTTCGTGATCGGCCCGCTTGCGCGCAGCCAGGTCGACCGGCTGCTGGCGTTGCCCGACCTGAGCATCCCGACGCTGCTGCTTAACAGGCCCACCGATGACAGTGCGCTACCCGAGCCGGGCCGGCCGGTCGCGATGCTGGCCCTGCCGCCGGAAGAGGAAGCCGAACTGGCTGCCGTGCATGCGCTGGTCAACGAGTTCGATCGCGCCGTGGTGGTGGCCCAGCAAAGCGATTTCGGCCGGCGTGTCGCCGATCGCTTCGGCGAGACGTTCCAGCTGGGCGGGGGGCGGGTGATTGCGCGCACCGAATACCTGCCGGGGGAATTCGACCATACCGAGACGCTGGAAGCGCTGCTGGAAATCGACCGGTCGCGCGAACGTATCGCACGGCTCGAACAGGTTCTGGGCTCCGATATTGAATCCGAACCCCGACGACGTACCGATTTCGACTTGGTATTCCTCGCCGCCCGCGGCGGGGATGGTCGCCAGATCATGCCCCAGCTTCGCTTTCTGGGCGTCGAGCCTCGTCCTGTTTATGCCACCTCCGACATATGGCCCGGCGGCAACGTCGGCCGCGACCTGGACGGCATCCAGTTTCCTGCAGCGCCGTGGATACTGCAGCAGGGCGAACCGGCTCGACAACGGCTGCGTGCCGAGCGGATGTATCCCGAGTTGGTTGCTTCCCCGACGCTGAGCGTGCTGCATGCCCTGGGCCACGACGCGTTTACGCTGGTCCCGTGGGTGAGTATGATGAAGCGCGACCCAATGCTCTACCTCGCCGGCAACGTCGGCCGGCTTCGCCTGGCGAATGGTGTAATGCTGGAACGCGACCTACCCTGGACGCGCATCGAGAACGGGCAGCCGGTTCGATACCAGGCCGGTGATTGAGGTTGGCCTTCAAGCGCAAGACCGGCGACGCCGGCGAGCGAAAGGCCGAACGGTTTCTCAAGCGAAATGGATTGAAATTCGTTGCGCGAAACTGGCACTGCCGGCACGGCGAGATCGATCTGGTGATGTTCGACGGCGAATATCTGGTGTTTATCGAAGTACGCCTGAGAACGCCCAAGGGTTTCGCCAATAGCGCCGAAAGCGTGGATTACCACAAGCAGCGCAAGCTCGGCCAGGCCGCGTCCATGTTCCTGGTTTCCAATGCCTCCTGGCAGGACCGTCCGTGTCGCTTCGATGTCGTCGGCATCGAGGGCGATACCGGGGAACTGGCCTGGATCCGGCACGCGTTCGAGGTTTAGTTGCGCCGAGGCGCGACCGTCGGACGGTTAACGGCTGGACGGTCAACGCTGGCGGGGCATGGAGCACGTTTCAGTTTTCAGCTTTCAGCAATCCCGAAAAGCGCCACGCTTCGGCATACGAGGTCCAGGATCGAATTCTCCATTAACCATAATTTTCCAACCAACAACCAACAACCAACAACCGACAACCAATAACCAATAACCAATAACCAACCAGTCAACCAGTCAACCAGTCAACCAGTCAACCAGCCAACCACCAGATCCCAACACCGCCGCGGCGTACAGCGCGGCGATCAGATCATCCAGCATGATGCCGAAACCGCCGTGCACCCTGCGGTCCAGCCAGCCGATTGGCCACGGTTTCGCGACGTCGAAGAAGCGGAACGCCAAGAATGCGGCCAGCCACCAGGTCCAATGAAACGGCACCAGCACCAGCAACAGCCAGATGCCGACGAATTCATCCCAGACGATGCCGCCGTGGTCGTGTACGCCCAGCCTTTTCGAGACACGGTCGCAAACGGGAATGCCGACCAGGAACGCGATAGCCACGAACAGCAGTCCTGCCCAAACCGGCAAGCCTGCCAACGGAAGCCCCAGCAGCATGCCGGCCAAGGTTCCGGCGGTGCCCGGCGCCTTCGGACTTAGCCCGGCGCCCAGCCCGAATGCCAGAAAGCCCGAAGGTGAGCCGGTTGCGATCAGCATCTGGGCCTTGGTATCCAGCTCGGGTTCTCGTTGCATGAATCGGTTTTCCAGTCTTGATCAAGCGATGGATGAACTCTCATGGTGCATTAGCGGGTATGCGCGCGCATTCACTGATGTTCCGGGCGGAAATGATCCCACCCCGGTTCTGAAGCCTCGAGTGCCTGGCCGTATTCGTCCAGGCACTCGATCTTTCCCGAACCGGTGACGCGTCCGATTTCGGTCAGTTTGGTTGCGCCCACCGACGCCGGGAGTTCGGCCCCTTCGGTTACCAGTGCCAGCAGTTCGTAATCGCCGCCGGCGAACTGCAGCCGTCTGCGCTCAGGTGCTTCAGGAACCGCTACCGCCAGTGCCGCCGAGGTCGGCAACCGCTCGCAACGGATTTCCGCACCGAACTCGCCGATCAGGTGAGCCAGATCGCCGAGCAGGCCGTCGGAGATGTCGATCATCGCATCTGCAATTCCGGCCAGTTCGCCGCCTGCGGCAATGCGCGGCTCAGGCTTGAGCAAGCGATCGCGTAACGGATCGCCGAGCGGTTTTTCCAGCTTGAGGGCCGCGGCCGCGTCGCCGAGGCTACCGGTGACCACGATTCGCTGCCCGACACAGGCCCCATCGCGGGTGGCGAATCGCCCGGCGGGCACTTCTCCCAGCGCGGTGACGCCGATGTTCAGCGGGCCGCGGGTAATATTGCCGCCCACCAGCGCGCAGTCGTGCGCTGCCGCCAGCACCAGGAATCCGTCCAGAAAGCCGCCCAGCCATTGCGGATCGGCTTGAGGGAGCGTCAGCGTCAAGAGGCACCAGCGAGGGATCGCTCCCATCGCCGCGAGGTCGCTGAGGTTTACCGCGAGAGAAAGATGACCGATCTCTTCGGGTGTTGCGCCGTTGTTGCCGGAATCGACGAAATGGCGCCCGGCGACCAGGTTGTCGGTTGTCGCGACCAATTGCATGCCATCGGCGGGCTGCATCACCGCCGCATCGTCGCCAATGCCCAGCGCTACGCCTGAACCGGTCGGCGTGCGAGCCTTGATCTCGGCAATCAGATCGAATTCGTTCATCGGGTCTGTTCGCAAAAACGATTCACAGATTCAGCCTTGTGCAGCGTTGCAGGGCCAGTCGAAAGTAGAAGACAGATCTCGCGAGGGCGCCAAGGCGCAAAAAAAAGCAGGCTAAAGATAAAGCATCGACAAGCAGGACGCCAAGAACACGAAGAAAGGCGAAAACTTGATCTCGCTCGGACCTCCTGGTCATTTCTATGGTTTCGCAAGTGCTGTTCTTGCTTTGGTGCATACCGACAGAGTCGAAGGTTTTTCTTCGTGCCCTTCGTGCCGTCTTCGTGTAATGCTTTGCTGCTTTCAACTCGCCCATTGGCCGCCAACCATCACCGATGCAATCGGATTGCCCCCGAACTCGAACGCCAGGCTGCGTGGGTCGGCGTAGTCGAGCACGACGAGGTCGGCGCGCATGCCGGGTTCGATCCGGCCGCGATCCGTCAGGCCCAGCACTTCGGCGCCGGCCGCAGTGGCTGCACGAATGGCCTCGCCGGGCGTGAGGCCCAGCTTGCGCACGGCAAGCGCGATGACAAACGGCATGGACCAACATGGTGCCGAGCCGGGGTTGTAGTTGGTGCCGAGTGCCAGACGGCCGCCGGCATCCAGAAAGGCGCGGCCGTCGCCGTAGCGATCGTCGAGATGAAAGCCGGAGGCCGGCAGCATCACGCCGCTGGTTTCCGATTCCGCCAACCGGCTCAGTCCTGTGAGATCGGTGGCCTCGAGGTGATCGACGCTGGCGAAGTCTCTGTCGGTCGCAGCCTCGATCATGCCCATGGCATTGAACTGGTCGGCGTGGACCCGGATCGGGTGGCCGGCGGCCCGGCCGGCGTCGAACAGCGCGAGGCAGTCGTCCAGCGACCATGCGCCTTTCTCGCAATAAGCATCGAGCGCGATGCCCGGGAACTCGGCGGTAACCGCCGGCAGGGTCTCATCGATGGTTCGGCGCACGAAGCGCTGATGTTCGATGTCCGGGTCGATCGCATGACCGATGCAGGCCGTGGGCACGATGGTGCCGGCAAAGTATTCTCCGGCGCGCGCGATCGCGCGCAGCATCTTCAATTCGTTCCCGGTATCCAGCCCATAGCCGGACTTCACTTCGATGGTCGTCGAGCCATGCGCCAGCATCCGGCTCAGCCGCGCCAGCAGCAGTTCGGCCAGTTCGCCCTCCGAGGCCTCGCGCGTCGCGCGTACCGTGGCCATGATGCCGCCGCCTTGTTCCATCAGTTCGAGGTAGGAAGAGCCGGCCAGCTTGCGCGCCCATTCGTTCAGCCGACTACCGGCGAAGCAGGCATGGGTATGGCAATCGACGAAGCCGGGCAGTACAGCGCGTCCCCCGGCATCGATCGCGGTATCGTCGGTGCCGGTTCCGGGCGCAGCATCGGCAATCCCGTCGATGATTCCGTTCTCTACCAAGATGTCTGCGCGATTGCCGTCCACCATCGCGTTGACGATGCGTGTTCGCGTCACGGTGACGGCCGCCGGTTGAGTCCCGCCAGAAAACGCATGAACAAATGCGCGGCCAGCCGTGCGGTGCGCCCGTTTTCATCATTCGGCGGCGACAGTTCCATGATGTCGAAACAGCATACCGACGGCATGCGCCCGGCGGCTTCGGCGTAGTCGGCAACCTGTTGCGCCGGCCAGCCGGTTGGGTGGGGCGCGCTGACGCCGGGTGCCTGGGCCATGTCTATCACGTCCAGGCAGATCGAGACGAACTGGGCCTCGGAAGGCGGCCACTGCGTCGGCGGCCAGTCGACCAGTTCGCCGCCGTTGCTGGTGAACCATTGAAGGTGCGCCGGCGTATTGGAAAGCGGATCGAAGCCGAACAACTGCAGCCGGCCGATGCCGCCGTGCTCGATCAGCCGTCGGAACGGCATGCCCGATCCGTCGTCCTCGCGCACGTCCAGGTGCGCGTCGAAATAGACCCCGTCGAGCGTTTGTCCGTTCGGACGGACAAGGTGATCGATTACGGCGCGTACTTCGGGGAAAGTCATGTCGTGGCCGCCGCCTATGCCGACCGGAATCAGTCCGGCGTCCAGCATCGCGGCAACGGTTTCGGTCACGCGCTCGTGCGTCTCGGCCAGGGAATCGCCGGGGACGATATTGCCGAGATCAAAGATCGGGATTGCGAAATCTTCCAGCGCGGTCGAATCGGCCGCGCCATACCCGGACAGCGCGGCGCGGAAAGCATCGGGCCCTCCGGCCGCGCCCGTGCGTCCGCCGTTGAGCTTCACCCCCAGATCGTCGGCCAGGCCCAGCAGGCCGAGCCCTCGAAATTGCCGCCCGGCTGCGGTAAACGCGGCCTCGCAAGAACCTTCGAGTGCGTCGTCACGGCGGTGGAGGTCGACGATTCGCGACGCGAATCTGCCTGACCCGCATTTGGGCCAGGAACCGGTTGCGGCATGGCGCAACAGACTGCGGTCTCGTTCACTCATGCCTGCATGATAGCGCGGAGTTCGCGCAATCCGCGTCGGTCGGACCCCTCAGGCGCCGCCGAGCGCGTTGATCAGCGCCTTGCAGAAGGCCGGCAGGTCCGGCGGCATCCGACTGCTGATCAGATTGCCATCGACGACGACTTCCTCGTCCACCCAGTTGCCGCCGGCGTTGATCATGTCGTCGCGGATCGACGCGAACGAGGTCACGCGCCGGTCGCGGATGATGTCGGCCGAAA
>DATFJJ010000104.1:0-2762 GCA_035269245.1 Wenzhouxiangellaceae bacterium
CTACGGACAAAGCACTGCTTTGCTGCTGATGGATGTCGATCATTTCAAGACCGTCAACGACCGTTTCGGCCATGACGCCGGCGACCATGTGCTGAAGGCGCTTTCCACCCAGGTGCGGGCGCAAGTCCGCGCGGTCGACACGGTGGCCCGCTGGGGCGGCGAAGAATTCACGGTGTTGCTGCCTGAAACCGGGCGGGATGAAGCATGCGACGTGGCAGAGCGCATTCGTCGCGCGGTCGAGCAGCAGGAGTTCGACTATCGTGATAATTCGTTCCGCGTCACGGTGAGTATCGGCGTAGCCCGGCTGGAAGCGAAAAAAGACCGGGTCGAACCCGCGATGCGCCGGGCAGACGAGGCGCTTTACCAGGCCAAGCGCAGTGGCCGAAACCGGGTGATCTGCGACTGACGTTTCGCTTCAGGGAGTGGAAGTACTCGGCCATGTATCGGGGGTCGACCGGTTTGGCAGTCTGGGACTTCACCGACCGGACTTGCTGATGACGCATTTGTCGGCACCCTGCCGATGGTCAACGTCTCTTTTCGACCAGGACCGCGTACCGGGCTTTCGCCGGATCGAGATTCTCGCCGCCATGCGCGAACTGGCTTTCTATTACGGCTTTCATTTTGGCGATATCGTGTGTCCCCTCGCTCGACATTGCGAGCTCGAGAAGGCGGATATTGGATTCGACGTTTTCCGCGTCGGTGAATTCTCCGCCGTCATCGGGCAGGGCCTCCAGCAGCCGCTGGCGCCATAGAATTTCTTCTTCCTGGTTGGCCGCATTCTCATGGATTTCCGCGATCAATCGCATGCTCGCGAGCAGATCCTCATCACCGCTGGCCGGCGCCGCGCGCTGCACAGCGTAGGCGCGCTCCGCCAGCACGCGAGCTCGCTCCGGCTGACCCAGAGCCAGGCGCGCCCGGGCAACGTCTTGCATTGCCGAAAGCGTATCCGGGTGTTCAGGCCCCCGCATGCGTTCGCGCCACTGGCGCGTGGATTCATAAAGCGGCAGTGCTTCGGCTGGCCTGTCGGTAAGCATGTACAACCCGCCCAGGCTTTGCTGCACGCCAAGCGTGATCGGGTTGTTGACGCCCCAGGTTTCGCGCCCGAGCACCATGGTTTCCCGGAGCAGGGCGCCCGCCTCGTCGAAGCGCTCCAGATCCATCAGGGTCAGGGCCATGTTGTTCATCACGCGCAGCGTCGATACATTGCGGCGGCCAAATTCGGTGCTGAGGATCTCGAAGACTTCGCGGCTTGCCTCCAGCGCTTCCTCGTCGCGCCCAAGCGCGCTCAGCGCCGCGCCCACGTTCAGCCTGGCGCTGTAGTAAGCCAGGTCCGACGGCTCGAAATTTTCGCGTGCCCGGTCGGCGCTTTGCTGGAAATAATCCAGCGCAGGTTCGAAGTTGCCCGACAAGGCATGCACATAGCCAATGGTGTTCAACGCCCGTACGGTGCTGGCATGGTACGGACCCAGCTCCGCTTCCGCGCGCTCCAGGTTGCCCAGCGCGCTTTCCAGCGCGTCGTCGTTTTCGCCGGTATTGACCAGCAGGTTGGCCAGGCTGTCCCAGGTATCGTGGCGCAAGGCCAGCTGCTCGGGATCTTCGATATCCATGCGCGCCATGATTTCGTCGAGTTGCTCGCGTGCGGCGGCAAAGTCGCCGCTGTGCGACAGCAACCGAAAATAGTTCTGGCGCGCATGCAGCGTGGCGGTCGCGTTGGGGCCCAGCGCTTCGAGCCGCAGGTCGACAATCCGCCGGGCCAGCGGCAGGCTGCTCTCGATCATGCCGGCGTTGTCGTAGACGTCGCGCACCGTCTGGTACAGATCGGCCTGCAGGCGCGGCTGGTCGGCGAAATCCTGCTGAATGTTCTCGACCGCGCGCTGGAGCATGAACTCGTCCATCAGGTCCTGCGCCAGGTCGGTCGGGTTGATCTGCCCCACGGCGATCTCGAATGCTTCGATGCCGGCTTCGACTGTTCCGTTGTCGGCTGCGATATCGAATGACTGCGCGTATTGTCGGCGCAACCGCTCGACGAAACCTTCGCCGAGCAGGCGCGGATCCAGATCGCCCAGCATCGATTGCTGGAACGTAACCATGCGCTCCAGGTCCTGCGTCCGTGCCTCGGCAATCCGTTGCTGCGTGCGCGCCTGGTTCATGCCCATCAGTGCAAGGGTCATGCCCGTGGCCAGTGCCAGGATGACGACCGATGCAGCCGCTACCGCCCAGGAATTGCGCGCGACGAATCTGTTCAGGCGATATCCGCGGCCCTCGCCCATGGCGCGTACCGGCTTGCGTTCGAGGTGATTGCCGATATCGTCGGCGAGCTCGACGGCACTGGCGTAGCGGGCCTCGCGTTGCGCCGCGATGCACTTCAGGGCAATCGCGTCAAGGTCGCCCCTCAGGCTTCGGGCAAGTTTGCCGGGGCTTGTGTTGCGCTCGCTGGCTATGCGCCCGGCATCGTTGCCTGCCTGGGCCAGCAATGCTGAAGCCGAAGCGGGAGATTGTTCGCTCAATGCCTGAAGGATGAGCGACGTTTCGGTGCCCCTGAACAACTTGCCCGGATACGGACGCCGAGCGCAGAGCAACTCGCACAGGATGACCCCCAGCGAATAGATATCGGCTCGCGTATCGAAGCTGGCGGTGTCGTCGAACAGTTCGGGGCTCATGTAGACCGGTGTGCCGACCGAAAGCTGGTGCCGTCTTTCGCTGGCGCTGGTTTCTGCCACCGCGATGCCGAAGTCGATGATCTTGGGTCGGGGCGTGCCGTC
>DATFJJ010000105.1:0-2846 GCA_035269245.1 Wenzhouxiangellaceae bacterium
CGCATCGGCCGAGGCGTCATGCCCGCCAGCATCGAGTGGGAGCAGATCGTCACCGAGTCACAGACCGCGCCCAGTTTCGTCCCGAGAGAAGAGATGCTGATGAGCTTCAAATCGGTCGGCAGCGCATTCGTTTCGTGGGAAATGTGGATAGGCGTCGCGATCGGAATGCTGTTCCTGGCAGGATCGATCTGGTTTCGCCGCCGAGCCACGGATTCCTAGGCGTTCCGGACCGCGGTTCATCTCGGCCGCAATCCTGTCTTTGAGCCTTTGCCTCGGGCGTCCTTCGGGACGCCCGTATGCTAATATTTCAGCGCGAAATCTAGGGGCCGCCGGGCTCGGCCGACGAACCGGTCGCAGTCGGAAACCAGCACAGGAGTCGGACATGTTGCGCAACACATTCAAGTCGATTGCCGTCATTGCATTACTGGTCACCGCCGGGACGGTTGCAGCCGACGTGCTGCTGATAGAGGAAGTTCGCGAGCGGATGCAGCGCGATCTGCCCGAGAACGGGCTGACCAAGAGCGAAGTCGAACAGCGTTACGGCAACCCCAACGAGCGTCGCGCGCCGGTCGGGGAACCGCCGATCTCGCGCTGGCTGTATGAAGATTACAGCGTGTATTTCGAACACGACCTGGTTATCGAAAGCGTCCTTCATCGCGGCGCCGTTCTGTCCGGCAATGACCCGAACGGCTGATTCCCGATATGCATCCGGTCGACTATCGGTTGCCCGCCGAATGGGAGCAGCAGAGCGCCATCATCCTGGCCTGGCCTTGTGCCGACGGCGACTGGCGCGATGTGCTCGACGAAATTCAGCGCGAATTTGCCGGGTTCATTTTGACGGCGCTGGAATTCCAGACCGTGGTACTGCTTATACCGCCTGACGACCGGGATGTGCGCAAACGATTTGGCAATCGACCCGGACTCCACTATATCGAGCTGCGTTACAACGACACCTGGTGCCGTGATTTCGGGCCCATCACCCTGTGCAACGCCGGCAAGCGCCTTGCGCTTGACTTCTACTTCGACGGCTGGGGTGGTCGCCACGAGGCGCGGCTGGACAACCGGGTCAACTCGATGCTGGCGCGCCATGAGCTGTTCGCTGATTTCGATTTCAGGCAGTCTCTGTTTGAACTGGAAGGGGGCGCCATTGATTGCGACGGCGACGGCACCGTCCTGGTCAATCGCCACTGCATGCGCGCGCGAGCTCCGCATCTGGAAGACTCGGAAATCGATCACGAACTGAAGACCTGGCTGAATGTCAGCCATCTGCTTGAAATCGACATTGCGCCGCTGCCCGGCGACGATACCGACGGCCATATAGACACCCTGGCCCGCTTCACCGATCGCGAAACCCTCGTGTTTCAGACCATGGCCGATTCTTCAAACACGCGGGCGCTCAACGGCCAGCTCGAACTGCTCCGAACCGCACAGGGCCGGGCATACCGCCTGGTCGCCCTGCCCCGCGCCGACGACATCGACCCCGGTCTGGCAGCCAGCTACGTCAACTTCGTCTTGCTCAACGGGGCGGTTCTGGTGCCTGCGTTCGGCAGTCGGACAGACGTCACCGCGCGCGAGCTGCTGTCCGAGTTGTTTCCAGACCGAATCGCGAAATCGATCGACGCCCGAACCCTGGTCAGCGAGGGCGGCGGACCGCACTGCGCAAGCATGCAGATTCCGGCGGCGCTGGCATGACACGCGACGAGCTTGTCATCGGCCTGGTCCAGCACGCGATGGGCGCCGATATCGACGCCAATCGCACCGCGACACTGGACGGCATTGCCGAGGCTGCGGCGCGCGGCGCACAACTGGTCGTGCTGCCCGAACTCCACGCGACCGAATATTTCTGCAAATACCAGGACCCGGCGCTGTTCGACCTGGCCGAGCCGCTGGACGGCGTCACGCGTCGGTTGCTGGCAGAGGCCGCCGCCGACTACAAGCTGGTGATCGTCGGCAGCATCTTCGAGCATCGCGCGCCCGGCCTGGCGCACAACACGGCCCTGGTGCTGGAATCCGACGGCAGCCTGTCCGGCATCTACCGCAAGATGCACATTCCGGACGATCCCGGCTACAACGAAAAGTTCTACTTCACGCCCGGCGACCTCGGATTCGAGCCCATCGATACCTCGGTCGGCCGTCTGGGGGTGCTTGTCTGCTGGGACCAGTGGTACCCGGAAGCGGCGCGGCTCATGGCGCTGGCCGGTGCCGACATTCTGCTCTACCCCACTGCTATTGGCTTTGATCCGGCCGACGAGGAATCGGAGGCACGCCGCCAGCTCGACGCGTGGCGCATCATCCAGCGATCGCATGCGGTCGCCAACGGGCTTGTGGTCGCATCCGTCAACCGGGTCGGCTTCGAGCCGGATCGCTCCGGCGGCACCTACAACGCAGAATTCTGGGGCCACAGCTTCGTTTGCGGTCCCCAGGGCGATGTGCTGGCCGAGGCCGGCACATCCAGCGAAGTGGTTGTATGCACGATCGACCCTAAACGTTCCGAGACCGTTCGCCGCATCTGGCCGTTCTTTCGCGACCGGCGGATAGACGCATACGACGATCTCGTCCGGCGATTCCGAAGCTGATATCCGGAGTCCAAGGGGTTTCGAAGATGAACATCACGCATCAGAAACCCCCGACCGACGGCGCGCAGCGGCCCATTTTCCGCATGCAGGCCGTCACCAAGGAATACCGGGTGGGTGAAAACGTCATCCGCGCGCTGAGAGGAATCGACCTGACGCTTTTCGCCGGTGAACTCGTCGTGTTTCTCGGCGCATCGGGCAGCGGCAAATCCACCCTGCTCAACATTCTCGGCGGCCTGGACAGCGCCACCAGCGGCTCGGTGCGCTACCGCG
>DATFJJ010000106.1:0-3946 GCA_035269245.1 Wenzhouxiangellaceae bacterium
GGAAAATGCGCCGCAGACGTTTTCTCAGAGATTCCTGATCCATGTCGACCTGACCGGACAGGTGAGCCTGCTCAAGGACGTCATCCAGATGTGGCAGGAGGGCACGCGCGTACCCAGTACCGATGACCCGACCTTGAACGAAGTCGACGAACCCGGCCGTTTCGTACTGATCACCGATTCGTCGCTGCTGGGTTTGTACACCGGGGCCTCGCTGCGGGACGGTCAGTCCGTCGGCCAGCGTTACAGCACCGTGGCTTACGATTTCGAAGGCGACACGCTCGCTTTCGACGGCGAGTTCGGGCCCGGCAACCAGATCAGCACCACCCTTGTGATCGAGCCCGAGTTGCCGACCAACCCCTTCCTGCACCGGTATCACCCCGATCACGATAACCGCGACGCGCAGTTCCTGAACTTTCGACGGGAGGCCTATCAGGTCGTGCGCGAAATGCGCCTGACGTTCACCGAGGAAGACCCGACCGGCAGCACGCCGCCGGGCTGGGGCGAGACGCTGGTCGGCGGCTTCTTCGAGGAATCGATCACCGGGCTGCACAAGAACACCATTTTCACTTCAGGCGAGTTCCGGCTACGGCGCATTTCCGCCGTTCCGGTGCTGAACCAGTAGGCCGAGGATTCAACGCATGAGCGATTCGCAAAACAATCCGTTCCTCACCCGCTTCATATCCGGTCTCGGGCTCGCCGGCATCTTCTGCCTCGCCGGCGCTGTCTCGACGGCACAGGCGCAGTGGCCGCTGCCGCTGGGCAGCCTGGGCGAGGACGAAGTCGTCGCCGTCAAGGCCTCTCCAAGCGGCGACGTGTTCGTCACCGGGCACTTCAGCGGTGCGATCGAAACCGAAGTGGGTACCGTGACCAGCCAGGGGCTGCAGGATATCTTCATCGCGCGCGTCAGCCAGGCCGGCCAATTGATCTGGCTGCGCTCTGCGGGCGGACAGTTTCAGGATCAGGTCAACGGCCTGACCCTGGACGACGGCAACAACGTCTACATCGTCGGTACGTTCAGCGACAGTATTTCGCTGGGCAGCAACTCGCTGAATTCCTCGGGCCTGACCGACGGCTTCGTCGGCAAGCTGGACGGGGAAGGGACCTGGGGCTGGGCCAAGAAAATCGCGGGGACGGGCACCGAAACTGCCGACACGATCATCACGCTGCCTGGCCAGGGCGGGGTTTTTCCGCAGGTGCCCGAGTCGGTAGCGGTGACGGGTATCTACGAATGCGACGTGGCCTTCGGGAATGATGCCCAGGGCGACCCGGTTGCACTTTCGCGGAATCCCCCGGGGGCGTTCGACGACTGTTTTCCCGGGCGGTCCGACATTTATCTGGTTCGTTTTGCCAGCAACACCGGTGCGCCCATTCTTGCGGTCGACCGGGGCACCGAAGCGACCGGCTTCGAGAACGCCACCCAGCTGATTCGCGACGACCAGAACCGGGTCTGGCTGGCCGGTACCCAGGTCGTGGGCGGCGCTCAGGAACGGCTGAACGACAATTTTTCCGGCGGGCTGGGTGCGTGGCAACCCGACGATGCTTCGCTGGGCGTGGTCCAGAACGACCCTGCAGGCCTTCTGAGTGGATCGAACATGCTGGGTGTCCGGGGCTCTCGCACCACAGTCCAGTCGCCGGTCGTCAGCGCCGCCAATTCGCAGGCGCTTATCGTTGAGCTTGACGTCTACCGCGGGATCAACTATCCATCCGAAACGACCTCGTCGTCGTCGAGCTTCAGTTTTCTGTTTCCCTGCTTCCTGTTTCTGCTTTGCGAGCGACAGGTCACGACCACCGATTACTTCTGGCAGTCCGGGGCAAACTGGTCGGCCCGCCCGTTCGGCAACCAGAACTTTCTCATCCAGTACCTCGACGTTACGGGCAACTGGATCACGCTGCGGGAATACGCTGGCAGCGGCACCCAGGGGCAGCAATTTGCGCAGCGCGGGGCGCAGTCTTTCCTCATCGAGGACGAGGATGCAATGCACCCGGGTTTCAGACTGCGGGCCTTCCTGACCGGGGGTTCCGGGCAGGACTTCGAATTCGACTATCGGTGCACCCGGACCGAGGATTTTCTCAACGGCGCGCCGCTGGGCAGCTCCGAAACTTGCGCAACCACCCGCGTCGCACCCGACCCCGGTGCCTGGTTCCCCTGGTGGCATGTCGACGATGTTCGGATCCAGTCGGTACCCGCCGGACAGCCGTTCATTCTGCCGGTGGACAATATTCTCAACGCCGATACCGGGCCGACGTTCGGCGATTCCAAGGACCTCGAACTCGGCCTGGACATCACCGGCATGGCCGCCGACCCCAGCGGCGCCCGGGTGATCATTTCAGGCAACCGCGCCGGAACGCCGGGCCTTGACAGCTGCGACATCACGAGCCCGAGCGGCAGCGAGAGCGGGACCTACCTGGCCGCTCTCGACCGCGACAGCCTGAATTGCCTCTGGGCCCGCACCGCCGACGGCGGATTCTCCGAGGACCTGGTCGTGGACCAGGCCGGCAACATGTACGTGACCGGCCTGTTCACCGGCCGGATGGACTTCACTTTGGACGTGGGCCTCGATTCGACCAGTCCGTCGACCAGTGACGTTTTCATCGCGCGTTACCAGCCCGGCGGCCTGCTGGACTGGGCTACGGGCGGCGGCGACTTCAACGACGACGAAGCCGACGCGGACTTCGGCATTCCGGCATTCGCAGGCGGAACCGACAACGACGCCGGGCTGGCAATCGCCACCGACGGTGTCGCCACGCTCTACGTCGGCGGTCGTTTCCGCGGTACGGCCAGCTTCGGGCCGGTCGATACGCTGGTTGCCCTGCAGGGTTCCGACGGTTTCGTGATCAATCTGGGTACCGACGGCAAATTCTTCCAGGAGCAGGCCTGGCTGGCCGGCGTGCCGCTCACGCCGCCGGAAGACGCTGAGGTGGACAACCTGGCGCTGCCGCCGGAGTTCGCCGTCGACGGCGAACCGTTCGACGCGATCGGCCAGAAGATCTTCTCATGGAGCAAGGCGGCCGGCCAACCCGCCAAGCTGATCCCGCTGCAGCCTTTCGGCACCATCGAAGTCAAATGGCGCAAGGCCGGCGAGTTGCCGGCCAGCGATGCCCGGGTACTGAGCCTGGGCAGCATCGCCTGGCCCAACGAGCCGTGCGGCGACGTCGTGGTTTCGGGCTGTTACCAGGTGCATGTCATCGGCGCACCGGTCCAGGCCGAGCCGGCCAGCGGCGATTACAGGATCATCGAGGTGATCTCGCCGGCAGCGGGCTCCAGCAACCCGACCAATGATTCCGGCCAGTTCTCCGCAACCCGATCGGGTACCGCGTCCATCGTCTACGTCAACGGGCCCCAGCTCGATCCGCTGCAGTATCCGACCGTCGTCGAAGTCGTGCGCACGCTGCCGTACACGGCCGTTCCGCTGTTCCTCGACGGTGTCGAGGCCGAGATCGGCCAGCCCATTACCGACCCGTTCCACAACGAGCCCAACCGCAACGGCTTCGTCGTCAACGTCAATGCCTATTACGACGGCAACGGGCCCGAAGCGGCCTACAACCGGTCCAGCCGAACCGGACCGATCATCCCGGTCAATCGCTACAGCAACTCGCGCCCGCAGGACCAGGGCCGTGCCCTGGCTGTGGCTTGGTACCGCGCCAATTCCAAGGGCGTTTACTGGCCCGCCAAGGCGGTGTCCTATGTGCCGCGCTGGCCGTTCGATCCCGACCGCATCGTCATCGCCAGCCAGCAGGGCAGCGAGTGGCAGAACCAGCAGCCGCTGGATCCGTTGCTGTTCCCGTCGGCACGGGTCTACGTTCAGAACGATTTCAACCTGCCCGGGTACAACCCCAACGATGAGCATGCGTTCACCGCACCCTCGACCACCGGTAGCGGGTTCCCGGCCGTGTTCGCGCTGCGCTCGGATTTCGGCGACAGGCTGGAAAACGATCCGGCGGCCGG
>DATFJJ010000107.1:0-9514 GCA_035269245.1 Wenzhouxiangellaceae bacterium
CGTAACCACTCGACTGCCGCCCGGAAACACTTCGCGAGAGCTGTCTTGCGTCTTTGATTTTGCACGGCTCCGCGTCTCCGCGTCTCTGCGCGAGCAAGCCCTTGACTTGGTTGTCCTTGCCGGTCAACGCTGAAAGTCCAGCCGAATCCACCCTTCCCGACTGATTCGGCGGGCCTTGCCGATCAGCGGTTTGTAGGCGCGCTCGACGTCGTCGGCCTGTTCGTCCAGGATGCCCGACAGCACCAGCGCGCCGCCCGGTCGGACCAGGTCGGCAATCCGTTCGGCGAGCTCGACCAGCGGACCGGCGAGGATGTTGGCCAGCACCACGTCGGCGCGAACGTCTCCGGCTTCCCCCGGAAGCGCCGTTTCGATACGCTCGGACACGCCGTTGCGCAGAGCATTGTCGTGCGTCGCGGTCAGCGCCTGAGGGTCGTGGTCGACTGCAAATACCGTCGTCGCGCCCTTCAGCGCCGCCGCCACGGCGAGCACGCCCGAGCCGCAACCGTAATCGGTCACTGTTTTGCCGGTAAATTCGACTGCGTCCATCCACTCCAGGCACAGCGCCGTGGTCGGGTGCGTGCCGGTGCCGAACGCCAGGCCTGGATCCAATCTCACGACCACGGGCCAATCGGCGTTCGGTTCGGTATGCGAAGGGCAGATCCAGATGGAGTCGCCGAAACGCATCGGCTGGAAACGGTCCATCCACGCCCGTTCCCAGTCCCGGTCAGCCAGCTCATCGAAGTGCACATCGGCGGGGGAAGAGATGACCTGCCCGGCCGAAAGCGCGATGAGCACGTCCTGCTCGGGCAAGTCGTCGGGCAGCAAGGCCTCTAGCGTCGATTCAGGCCACAGCGGGGTTTCGCCGGGGCCGGGCTCGAGCAGCGGCTGATCGCCGGCGTCCAACAGGGTGACCGACTGGGCGCCCAGTGCCCAGAGCGTTTCCTCGGCGGCCTCGACCTGTTCCGGCGAGGGCGTGAAGCGAATTCTTTTAGGCATGAGCTCGGCCCGGCGACGGTTCAGGAGCCGAAGAGTTTGACACGATTGCCATAATCATGGCGATAAGCCCGGTCGTGCCGATAGTTGCAACACTGGTCGCGGCGCCGGTCCAGCCAGGCTGCGAAGTGGTCCAGACGCTCGTCCGGACAAGTCCGGACCAACTGCAGGCGCCATTGCCTTGCATTAGCCGTGACTGTGCCCAACCTGAAATAGCTGTAATCATCAAACCGCGAGTCCAGACATGAATGAACAAGCAGACCAGCAGCTCAAGTTCGACACCGACAATCTCTACCGGGTGGAGGTCTTCACCGATCAACGCTCCGGCTCGATCCGGCGCATGACCCCGGTCGACGGCGATGGCAACCCGGACAACGACCGTGAAGTCTTCTATATCGGCGAAGCCACGGCGATGACGCCGGCCGGCAACTTGCCGTAGAACTTCGAACTGGAAGGCTCGAGCCTGGCCGAAGCCGCCGAAGGTTTTGCCGAAGGGGCGCAGCAGGCGCTGACCGAGACCGTCGAGGAACTCAAGCGCATGCAGCGCGAGCAGCAGAACTCCATCATGGTGCCCGGCCAGGAAGGGCCTCAGGGCGGAGGCGGCTTCCCAGGCGGCGGTGGCGGAAGCCCGTTCAGCCTTTGATCGTCTGAGACAAGAAACCGGCGCTCGAACCGTCTCGATCGCCGGCTCTTCGTTGCAGGTTCAGCGAGCCAGCAGTTTTTCCAGGTAGTGGATGTTGGTGCCGCCCTCTTTGAAGCCTGAATCTTCGAGCAGCCGCAGGTGCAGCGGGATGTTGGTCTTGATTCCGGTAAGCACGAGCTCGCTGAGCGCCACGCGCATTCGTGCCGTGGCATGCTCGCGCGTCTCTCCATGGCAGATCAGCTTGCCGATCATCGAATCGTAATTGGGCGGTATGGTGTAGCTGTCGTAAATATGCGAATCGACGCGCACGCCCGGCCCGCCCGGTGCGTGGAATGCCTCGATGGTGCCTGGCTGGGGAATGAACGTCTCCGGATCCTCGGCATTGATCCGGCATTCCACGGCGTGGCCCCGGATCGTGATGTCCTCCTGCCCGAAAGGTAGCGGTTCGCCGGCTGCGACCGTGATCTGAGCCTGGATGAGGTCCACGCCGGTAATCATCTCGGTGACCGGATGCTCGACCTGAATGCGCGTGTTCATCTCGATGAAGAAGAACTCGCCGTCCTCGAACAGGAATTCGAACGTGCCTGCCCCCAGGTAGCCGATTCGCTTGCACGCCTCGGTGCAGATTCGGCCGATCTTCTCGCGCTGTTCCGCCGTGATGCCTGGGGCCGGGGCTTCCTCGATGACTTTCTGGTGGCGCCGCTGCATGGAGCAGTCGCGCTCGCCGAGATGGACGGCGTTGCCGTGGGCATCCGCCATGACCTGGACCTCGACGTGGCGAGGATTCTGCAGGTACTTTTCCATGTAGACCGTCGAGTCGCCGAATCCGGAACGAGCTTCTTCCCTGGTGAGCTGGATCGACTTGATCAGGTCGAACGGATTATGCACCACGCGCATCCCGCGCCCGCCGCCGCCGGCGGCCGCCTTGATAAGCACCGGGTAACCGATTTCATCGGCCATCCGCCTGGTACGCCGCTCATCGGCATCCAGAGGGCCGTTCGAGCCCGGCACGCACGGAACGCCGGCCTGGCGCATCGCGTTGATGGCCGAGACCTTGTCGCCCATCAGGTGGATGGTCTCGGCGCGCGGTCCGATGAAGGTGAAGCCGGATTCCTCGATGCGCTCGGCAAAATCAGCATTCTCGGCCAGGAAACCGTAGCCCGGGTGCACCGCCTCGGCGTCGGTCAGTTCCATCGCGGCGATGATCGCCGGAACGTTCAGGTAGCTTTCGCTGGCCGGTGCCGGCCCGATACACACCGATTCGTCGGCCATGCCGACGTGCTTGAGATTACGATCTACCGTTGAATGCACGGCCACGGTGCGTATGCCCATGGTCTGGCAGGCGCGCAGGATTCGCAGCGCGATCTCCCCGCGATTGGCGATCACGATCTTCTTGAACGAAGCCATATCAGGGCCGGATCACGAACAGCGGTTGATCGAACTCGACCGGCTGGCCGGACTCGACGAGTATCGCGGCAACGGTTCCGTCGTACTCGGATTCGATCTGGTTGAACATTTTCATCGCCTCGATCAGACACAGGGTTTCACCCTTGGATACGCGCTGCCCTTCGGCGACGAACGGGTCGGAATCCGGATTCGGCGCATCGTAGAATGTCCCGACCATGGGTGACCGTATGATCTCGCCGTCGGGCAGTTCATCGCCGGACGATTCCGAATCGGCCTCGGCGGCCGCTGCCGGCGCGGCCGGCTCGGGCGCCGCCGGCGCGGCCATGATCGGTGCGCCGGTGCCGGCCCGGGTCAGTCGCACGGACTCCTCTCCTTCATGAATCTCGAGTTCCGAAAGGTCCGATTCCTCGAGCAGCTCGATCAGCTTTTTTATTTTTCTCAGGTCCATTCTCTACTCCGAAGCAACCGGGCCTATCAGGCTGAACAGCCCCGACAAGCCCAGAATGTATGAATCTCCGCCGAAGCCCGCAACCCTTCCCGCGGCCAGGTCGGCCAGCATCGACGTGCGACGGAAAGGCTCGCGCGCATCGGGGTTGGAAAGGTGGACTTCCACGAACGGCAGGCCGGTCGCTGCCAGCGCGTCCCGAATGGCCACAGAGGTGTGGGTGAAGGCCGCCGGGTTGATCAGGATCCCGTCAGTGGCATCGTCCATGGCTTCGTGGATGCGCTCGACAATGGCATGTTCGGCATTGGCCTGGAAGAACTCCAGGGTGCAATGCCGTGCTTCCGCCTCGGTGCGAAGTCGCGCCTCTATGCTCGCCAGGGTTTCTTTGCCGTAGACGCCGGGCTCGCGTCGCCCGAGCAGGTTCAGGTTGGGGCCGTGCAGGACGAGAATCCGCATTTAGTGGCCCTTCAACCTGATAATCACGGATTCAGCGTTCCTGTGGCGCTTCGCGGCAAGGCGCCGTGCGCAGGCAATGGCCGTAGCCCTTGGCAAGCGCGGGAACGCCGCAGCGGAGCGCCACAGGAGCGCCCGAAGGGTTGGCCTGTCAGCGTCCATGGCTGCGTTCCGACTCTTGTAAAGGGCTAAGGCCATTCCCTGCGAGCCGCGCCTTGCCCTGAACGCTGACAGACCAACTAAGCACGTAGTTATCAGGCTGAAGGGCCACTGGAACGCTCCGCTGTTCAACTCACAAACGAGCAGTTTGCCCTACTTTGCGCTCAAATGCCAGACGTTCGCTGCATATTGGCAGCGTGTTCATGCACTCCAGGCAATCGGGTGTTGCGCTAATTCGCGGGCGGAAATTCGGTGAGGAACGGTTGCAGCGTATCGCGCAGCATGCCTTCCTCGAGTTCTCCGAGGTGTCTCCATCGAACGATGCCCTGGGCATCGATCAACACGCTGTAAGGAAGCATACCATCGGGGTTGCCGAAGCGTTTCCGGGTCTCGCGAACGTCCGATGTGCCGATCAGGTTCGGGTAGTCGATTTCCAGGCGCTCGACGAATTCGGCGACTTTGCCTGGGTCGTCTATGGCGACGCCCACCACGTTCAAGCGATCGGGATATTGATCCGCCAGACCCTGGAGAAGCGGCATTTCACGCACGCACGGTGCGCACCAGGTAGCCCAGAAATTGACCAGCGTCGGCCGCCCATCGAAGTCCGAGGCTCGCCATAG
Source organism: Wenzhouxiangellaceae bacterium (assembly GCA_035269245.1). Taxonomy (GTDB): domain Bacteria; phylum Pseudomonadota; class Gammaproteobacteria; order Xanthomonadales; family Wenzhouxiangellaceae. Next base: position 4,721 of record DATFJJ010000107.1, read on the forward strand.
CTCGCCCCCTACCCCGGCATGCATGAAATCGGGGCGCGGGTCGCCAACACTTGCGACGGCGCCGGCCGCAGTGTCGTGCTCGATATCCGGAGCCGAAGCTCCTCCGCGCGTCAGCCAGGCTATGGCAAGCCCGGCCGAAAGGCCCGCAATGACGGCCAGCAACAGCGCAAGTGTCGACGTGGTCGAGGTTTTCATTTTTCGGTTCTTGGACGGCTAACGTGAGACCGCCGATGCAGCCCGCTGCACGCGCTCCAGGTGGGCAACGAATTCTTCGGGAGGCATGAAGCCGAACATCCGATAGCGGTCCAGTTCGACGCCGCCGCTGAAGAACAGATAGGCGGGCGGTCCGATCAGCCCGAATTCGTTCAGCACCTTTTGATGGCGGTCGGAAAAATCAGTCATGTCGATTTTCAGCAGGTCGAAATCGCCCAGGGTCGCGGCCACCGCCGGGTCGGGAAACGTGCTGCGCTCCATGCGTTTGCAGTCCAGACACCAGTCGGCGTAGAAATCGAGAAACACCGGCCGACGCGCCGCGGCCACCGCGCGCTCGAGCTGATCGAGATCGTCGACCTCGGTGAACTCGACCGGCGCAACGGCGACCGCAGACGCGGTGCCCCCACCCCCGGCGAATGGCTTGAGCGGGCGCAGCCAGTCGTTGCCGCCGGCGGCGGCGCCGACGAACTGCATGATGCCCAATACCAGCAGCATGACGCCCACGGCCTGCCAGAGTTTGCGCCAACCGTTGGCGGCAGCATCCAGCCGGGTGAGCGCCCCCAGGTAAACGCCGCTTGCAATCGCGAGCCCGCCCCACAGGAGCATGGTGACGGCGCCGGGGACGACGCGTTCGAGCATCCAGATGGCAAGCGCAAGCAGGCCGACGCCGAACACCGCCTTGACCGATTCCATCCAGCCTCCGGCACGCGGCAGCCAGTGGCCAAGGCCAATCCCTATGGCCAGCAACGGCACCCCCATCCCGATGCTCAACGCGAACAGCACGCTGCCGCCCAGCACCGCATCGCCGGTCTGCGAAATGAAGATCAGGATGCCGATCAGCGGGGCGGTGACGCAGGGGCCGACAATAATTGCGGAGAGAAAGCCCATGATCGCTGCACCGATCAGGTTGCCGCCCGACTGGCGGTTGCTGATTTCGGTCAGCCTTGCCTGCATCGAAGCCGGCATCTGAAGATTGTAGAAACCGAACATGGCCATCGCCAGCGCCACGAAGATAAGGGCGAACGTGCTCAGCACCCACGGATTCTGGAATGCGGCCTGCACGTTGTAGCCCATCAGCGCTGCGATCACGCCGACCGCGGTGTAGGTCAGCGCCATCGCCAGCACGTAGGCCAGCGACAGCGCGAAGGCCTTGGCGCGCGTGATGTTCTCGCCCTCGCCGGCAATGATGCCGGAAAGAATCGGGATCATCGGGAATACGCAGGGGGTAAAGGCCAGTCCGATCCCGAGCAGCACGAAAAGCGCCAGGGTGAGCGCCATCGGCTGCTCGGTGATCAGGCGCGCCAGGCGATCCTGTTCGCTTTCGGGTACCGGTTCTGCGCTGCTTGACGGGGAAGCAGTGACCGGTTCGGCCGACGTCGCCGGCCCTGCGGAGGCGGCGCTGGGCCGCTCGATGGCGGTCTCGGCTGCCGGCACATCGACCACAATCGTGCGCGCCATCGGCGGGTAGCAGATGCCTTCGGTCTGGCAGCCCTGAAAACGTACCGCCAGCGCGAGGTCCATGGCCGGCCCGGCCGGACGTGACAGCGCCAGCGGAATCTCGACTTCGCCGAAGTAGGCGAAGGTGTCGCCGAAATACTCGTCGCTGACCGCGACCGCCTCGGGCAGCGTCATTCCGGTGATATCGACTCCGGCGTCTTCGGCCTCGAATTCGATCGATTCGCGATACAGGTAATAATCGGGGTGTACCGTGAACCGGGCCAGCAGCTCACCGGGCCCCAGCGCAATCGTCTCGACCCTGAAGGCCTGCTTCGGCGGAAGCGGTTCCGAGCGCCCGGTGAGTTCACGCGTGCCGCCGAAGCCGCCTAGCTGGTCGAGCAGGCCAGAGCCAGTCGCAGGCTCGGCGAGCGGCAACGCAGTTGATGTCGAGGGCGTCTCGGGCAGCGCGATTTCCAGCTGCACGCGCTGCGGCGGATAGCAAACCCCGAGGTCTGCGCAACCCTGGTAGGCCACGCGCAGCTGAAGTGGACCCTGCTCTGGACGCTGTGCCACGGGAAGCGTGGCCGAAACCCGGCCGCGATAGATCTCCACATCGCCGAAGAATTCGTCGCTGTACGACTTGCCGGGCGGAATCTCCGGGTCGCCCAGCGCTGCATCCGGTGCGGTGGCCTCGAACTTGAAGGCGTGGCGATACAGGTAGTAGCCTTCGGCGATCTCCCAGACGATCCGGACGTGCTGGCCGTCGTCAGCGACATCGGTCGACATCGCGAACGCCTGGTCGACCGGCAGCAGGTCGTCGGGGTTGATCTGGGCGGTAGCGAGCGGCGGCAGCAGCAATGCCGGTAGCAACGCGAGCAAATTCATTATTCTTTTCATGTTTGTCCGTTATTCAAGCCGGTCATTCGGACCCGGTCTTTCAAGCGTCTTCCCGGCGCACGACCCAGTCGCGCACCCACTGAATGTAATCGGCATTTCCATCGACCACCTCGACCGCCAGCAGTTCCGGTACGTCGTAGCTGTGGCGCTCGTTCAGGAATTCACGCAGCGCCCCGAACCTCGCGCGGGTTGTCTTGAGCGTCAGCGGCGTTTCCGTGTCGCGTTCGATCTTTCCCTCCCAGGGGTAAATCGACGCGATCGACTGGCCCACGCTGGCACAGGCCGCGAGCCTGTTCTCCACCATCTCTCCGGCCAGTCGCTCGGCTTCGTCCCGGTCGGCACAGGTGGTGTGAACCAGAATCAGTGAGTCGTCTGGTGAATTGTCGTTTGACGTCTGGTCTTCGGTCATCTGCCAGGCCCTTCATTGGTTCGGTTTCGAGAGATTTCGGGTGGTTGCGCGAATTCGGTCCGAACCCGATCCTCTGCGATTCGGACACCAGACCCGGACGGGGGCCGGCGCATTGCAGCATTCTACCGTGGGCCCGGGAACCTCTGATTGAACTAAATCCGGCACTGGCCCTTGAAATGCCTCGCCGATAGCTCCATCTGCCGAGACATGCTGGTTGTCATGGCCTGCAAAGTCCGGCGTGCCGGGCCTCAGCGCCATGCACGGCAACCGAAGTCCGTCCCGCCCGGTCACCGAATCGAGCGGGGTGTCAATGATTAAATTTTGAATGGAAGGGAGAAGTATCCATGAACCTGCGTCCTTTGCATGATCGCGTGATCGTCAAGCGTGTCGAAGAAGAACGAACCACGCCTGGCGGCATCGTCATCCCCGACAGCGCCACTGAAAAGCCGATTCGCGGCGAAGTCGTTGCCGTGGGCAACGGCAAGATTCTCGAAGACGGCAGCAAGCGCGAGCTCGACATCAAGGTCGGCGACACGGTGCTGTTCGGCAAATACTCGGGCACCGAAGTGAAGGTCAACGAAGATGAATTGCTGGTGATGCGCGAAGACGACATCATGGCGGTCATCGAGTCCTGATCTCAATTCGATAGTCGTAATCGTTGATCGCTTCGACGATCGCGAACGACCGACCCCGACTGCTTACGAAACAACGTATTTAAAGAGGAATACCAACCATGAGTGCCAAAGAAGTCCGTTTCTCAGAGGACGCCCGCCAGAGAATGCTCAAGGGCGTCGACATCCTGGCCAAGGCGGTCAGCGTAACGCTCGGCCCCAAGGGCCGCAACGTCGTGCTCGAAAAGAGCTTCGGCTCGCCCACCGTGACCAAGGACGGCGTGTCCGTGGCCAAGGAAATCGAGCTTGAAAACAAGTTTGAAAACATGGGTGCCCAGATGGTCAAGGAAGTCGCTTCCCAGACCTCCGACGCCGCCGGCGACGGCACCACCACCGCGACCGTGCTGGCGCACTCAATGCTGCGCGAAGGCATGAAGGCAGTGACCGCCGGCATGAACCCGATGGACCTGAAGCGCGGCCTCGACCAGGCAGTCAAGGCGGCCGTAGCCGAACTGGCCAAGCTGTCGATCCCTTGCACCGACGACAAGTCGATCGCACAGGTCGGCACCATTTCGGCCAACTCCGACGAGGAAATCGGCAAGATCATCGCCGAGGCCATGGGCAAGGTCGGCAAGGAAGGCGTGATCACGGTCGAGGAAGGCCAGTCGCTGGAAAACGAGCTGGATGTCGTCGAAGGCATGCAGTTCGACCGCGGCTACCTGTCGCCGTACTTCGTGACCGACCAGCAGACCATGCAGGTCGAGCTTGAAAACCCGTACATCCTGCTGCACGACAAGAAGATCTCCAACGTGCGTGACCTGCTGCCGATCCTCGAAGGGGCGGCCAAGCAGTCGCGCAGCCTGCTGATCTGCGCCGAGGACATCGAGGGCGAGGCCCTGGCGACGCTGGTGGTCAACAACCTGCGCGGCATCGATCTTGCCGTCACCAAGGTCGGCGAGCATATCCGGGCCGCCGCGCGCGATGTTTCCGACAGCGACGAGATCGCCCAGGTCGGCACCATCTCCGCCAACGGCGACACCAACATCGGTCGCATCATCGCCGAGGCGATGGAGAAGGTCGGCAAGGAAGGCGTCATCACCGTCGACGAAGGCCGCGGCTTCGAAGACGAGCTGGACGTCGTGGAAGGCATGCAGTTCGATCGCGGCTACCTGTCGCCGTACTTCGTGACCAACCAGGACACCATGGCCGTGGAACTGGAAGATCCGT